>CASBQX010000173.1 GCA_949127925.1 Synechococcales cyanobacterium PMM_0002 | reverse complement strand
GCGGTCAAACGCGGCAAGGTGGCAGTGGGCGAAAACGCCAGAGGAACCAGTATCGAATGTTCGCGGTGTGGCGAACGGGTTGAAAAAACGCTGGCAGATCGGGTGCATAATTGTCCTGCTTGTAAACTGGTCATTGACCGAGATTGGAACAGCGGCATCAACATCTTGAATCGGGTCAAACGGGCGGTTGGGCTACCGCTTGCTGGCTGTGGAGGCTTAGGGAATACCCTGCCTGTGATGCAGCAACTTTCAAGAGTGATCTTGGGAAGCTCCCGCTACAGCCGCTCTGCGGTTTAGCGGGAGAGAATGTCACTGCTAACCCCATCCTCATCGGCGAATAAATGAGTATCGGTAATTTGGGCAATCCGCACCGACGCAGTGTGAACCATGGCAATAGATATAGGCTGTTTAGCATAGTTAAGACTGAGATTAGAAGGCGATCGCCAAGATGGCAGGCTCTAAGGAGATTTCTAGCAAACAAATTACCCGCTGTCTTCGACTCCGCTCAGCCAGCTTGCACCCTGAGCGGAGTCGAAGGGTAAAATCTTTGCCGGAAATTGCCTAAATTAAGCTAAGGCAGCCTCGTTCATCCTAGCCCTAATCTTACCCGGAGCTTTTAGTTTAGCTGTGTCTGTTAGTTAACAAGCCAGCAGGTTATGGTGATATAATGTCATTCCAGAGCGTGTGCGGCGGCATCGCCAAGTGGTAAGGCAGAGGTCTGCAAAACCTCCACCCCCAGTTCGAATCTGGGTGCCGCCTTGTTTTAATCAACGGTCAACACGGCCTCAACCAAACGCCTCAGCAAAGCAGTTTTTGCCCTGGGTCAGTCCCTGTGGGGCTTGCAGAGGGCGCGATCGGGCTGTGGCGCGGTAAAACTGGGGCGCGATAGAACAGTTCACAAAGCGGGCATGCTGATTGAAGAATGCCCGCCTTTGGCTTTTCTTCCTCATGACTGACCTCATTCCATCTCCTGTGCGCTTGCTGGTAGTCATTGTCAACTACCGCACCCCAGACCTCACCATCGAGGCACTGCGATCGCTAGTTCCCGAAATCCAAGCGATGCCAGATACCCATGTCGTCGTCACCGACAACCGATCAGGCGACAATTCGGTTGCACACATTGCAGAGGCGATCGCCACCGAAGCTTGGGGGGCGTGGGTTACACTCATGCCCCTAGAGCGTAATGGGGGCTTCGCCTACGGCAACAATGCCGCCATCTGCCCTGCACTCCAGTCGGCAGCGCCACCCGCTTACATCCTGTTGCTCAATCCCGATACTGTGGTTCGACCAGCAGGGCTGCAACAGCTAGTCGCATTCATGGATCAGCATCCCCAAGTAGGGATTGCCGGGAGCCGCTTGGAAGATCCCGATGGCACACCTCAGCGCTCGGCCTTTCGGTTTCATTCATTGGGCAGCGAAGTCGATGCAGCGTTACAGCTCGGCGTCGTCTCTAAACTGTTAGCCCGTTGGGTGGCCGCACCGCCTGTGGTGGATGAGGCGATCGCCACAGACTGGGTAGCAGGAGCCAGCATGATCGTCCGGCGTCAGGTATTTGAGGCAACCGGGCTATTGGATGAAGCGTACTTTATGTACTATGAAGAGATGGATTTTTGTTTGCAGGCTCGTCGAGCGGGATGGAGCTGCTGGTATGTGCCACAGAGCCATGTCGTGCATCTGGTGGGTCAAAGTTCTGGCGTGACGCATCCAACCCGTTCAACTCAGCGCCGTCCCCAATATTGGTTCGACTCGCGCCGCCGCTATTTCCTCAAAAATCATGGCTGGCTGTCTGCCGCAGTGACCGATGCTGCTTGGGCAACAGCCTATGTGCTTTGGCAAGTCCGGCGATCGCTTCAGCACAAACCCAATGTTGATCCGCCGCAGCTATGGAGTGATTTTTTGAAAAATAGTGTGTTTGTTAAAGGCATCCGCCAGCCCCCTACAGCACCTACACTATGGCAGCAAATTAAAGAAGATTGGGTGGCTCACGGGTGTGATTGGACCAAGCCAGGATTTCGGGCTGTGGCCGTGCAGCGGTTTGGCGTTTGGCGGATGACGCTGAAGCCGAAACTGCTGCGTGCCCCCTTCAGCCTGCTGTATCGAGCGCTGTTCCGCCATGTGCGCAATGTCTACGGAATTGAGTTGCCCTATACGGTGCAGCTCGGGCGACGGGTCGTGATTGAACATCAAAGTGGGATTGTGATTCACGGTCACTGCGCTATTGGCGACGACAGCGTGATCCGACAGGGCGTGACGCTGGGAAACCGATACTGCGATCGCCCGCTAGAGGCACCCAAACTGGGCGCACGGGTTAGTGTAGGTGCAGGCGCAGCGATTTTGGGCAAAATTAGTGTGGGTGATGATGCCACAATTGGCGCAAATGCCGTTGTCTTACGCGATATTCCGCCCAGAGCTACAGCCGTTGGCATTCCCGCTAAGATTAGTCAGCTAACCAAAATATATGAAGATTTTTCCCACCGAAATTCCTGACGTTTTGCTGTTTCAACCCAATGTGTTTGAAGACAGCCGTGGCTACTTTTTTGAACACTATAGCGAAACAGTATTCCAAGCTAAAACCGGGTTGCAGGTTCGTTTTGTGCAAGATAACTACTCGCGATCGCACCAAAATGTATTGCGAGGATTACATTACCAAATCGAGCAAGCCCAGGGAAAACTGGTCAGCGCAACCGTCGGCAGCATTTTCGACGTGGCGGTCGATTTAAGACAGTCATCTCCTACATTTGGGCAATGGGTAAGCTATGAGTTAAGTGCCAGCAATCGCTATCAGCTATGGATTCCGCCGGGGTTTGCCCATGGGTTTGGGGTGCGCTCTGAGGTGGCAGAGGTGCTATATAAAACGACTAATTATTATGCTCCCCAGCAGGAACGCTGCATTATTTGGAATGATCCAGATTTGGCGATCGCTTGGCAGCTGAACGGTGAACCGATCCTGTCTGCCAAAGACCAGGCTGGTCAGCCATTTTGTGAAGCGGAGGTGTTTGTATGAGCCGAATTTTAGTCACCGGGGCCAATGGGCAGGTCGGACGAGAACTTCTGCAAGCCCTAGCGCCCTTGGGTGAGGTCATTGCTGGCGATCGCACCCTGTTGGATCTCACCTGTCCGGCTCAAATTCGCCAGACTATCGGTGAGATGCAGCCGGATGTGATTGTCAATGCTGCTGCCTATACAGCGGTCGATCAAGCGGAAAGCCATGTAGAGCTGGCAAATGCGATCAATGGAACCGCCCCGCGCATTCTAGCAGAGCTAGCCAAAGCCTCTGGAGCCACCTTAATTCATCTTTCGACGGACTATGTGTTTGACGGGACAAAGCAGACGCCTTATTTAGAAAACGACCTGCCCCATCCCATTGGAGCCTATGCTCAATCGAAACGGCTGGGTGAAGTTGGCATTCAAGGCGTGTTTGGCATCGCACCGGGTTATATCATCCTCCGGACGGCCTGGATTTATGGTGTTTATGGCCAGACGAACTTTGTGAAAACGATGCTGCGGCTAGGGGCAGAGCGGCAGGAGATCAAAGTCGTGGCCGATCAAATTGGCAGCCCTACCTGGGCGCGCGATTTAGCGACTGCGATCGCCGGATTCACAGAGCAATCCCTCAGTACCACTACCCAGCCAGCCAGCAGTTTAGACACATTTCTGATGCCGCCCACAGGGATTTATCACTTCACCAATGCAGGGGCAGCTAGTTGGTATGACTTTGCGGTCGCCATTTTTGCCCAGGCGCGATCGCTGGGCTTTCCGTTAACCGTTCAACGGGTCATTCCAATTTCAACGACCGAGTATCCAACGCTGGCTCAGCGGCCAGCCTACTCCGTATTATCTGGCCACAAGACAGCCGCCTTGCTAGGCAGCGATCCCCCACCCTGGCAGCAAGGACTCCAGCAAATGCTTACAAACCTTTACTCAAACACCTATGAAAGCCATTGTTCTGTCGGGCGGTAAGGGTACACGCCTGCGCCCACTCACCCATACGGGTGCCAAGCAGCTAGTGCCTGTCGCCAATAAGCCGATTCTCTGGTATGGGCTGGAGTCGCTTGTGGCAGCAGGCATTACCGACATTGGGATTATTATTAGCCCTGAAACCGGAGACGAGGTAAAAACCAAAACAGGCAATGGCGATCGCTTCGGGGCGCAAATTACCTACATTCTCCAAGATCGGCCTGCTGGCTTAGCCCACGCGGTTAAAATTGCTCAGCCGTTTCTGAGCGATGCGCCCTTTGTCATGTACCTGGGCGATAACTTGGTAGAAGGCAGCTTGGCTCCCTTAATCGACCAGTTCAAACGCAACCAGCTCGATTCGCTAATCTTGCTTTGCGCCGTGCCTAACCCCACAGCCTTTGGGGTAGCGGAGGTAAATTCCCAGGGGCGCGTGGTGCGACTAGTCGAAAAGCCTCAGGTGCCACCGTCAGATCTGGCGCTGGTTGGGGTTTACCTGTTTGCGCCGACCATTCATGAGGCGATCGCCCAAATTCAGCCATCGGCACGCGGTGAACTAGAAATTACGGACGCCATCCAAAAGTTAATTGATTTGGAGAAGAAAGTAGAAGCCTTTCATCTTAAAGGCTGGTGGCTAGATACGGGGAAGAAAGATGACCTCCTGGAGGCCAATCGGCTGATTTTAGATACACAGCTGAAAGCAGAACTGTGTGGCGAGGTGGACGCGCGCAGCCAGGTGATTGGGCGGGTAAAAATTGGCACGGGCACAAAAATTATTAACTCCACTATTCGAGGTGCGGTCACGATTGGCAACAATTGCCACATTGAGAACTGTTTTATTGGCCCTTACAGCAGCATCGCCGATGATGTGACGCTGATTGACACCGATCTAGAGCACAGCATGATTTTGCAGGGTGCTCACATTGTCGGCATCCATCAACGGATTGTGGATAGCGTCATTGGTCAGCGAGCACAGCTGCGGGTCGCTCCCCAACGGCCAAAGGCACTGCGATTTATGATCGGCGATGATTGCCAAATTGACCTGGTGTAATTGTGACTCCTTTGACTGAACAGTTTCATTCGAGACCGCCCCGCCGGGTATTGGTGACAGGTGGTGCTGGGTTTATTGCAGCTAACCTGGTGCATTATTGGGCAGCCCAGTATCCAGGCGATCGCCTCGTTGTCCTCGATGCCCTGACCTATGCGGGCAATCGCAGCACGCTGGCACCGCTGGAGACGCATCCTAATTTTCGGTTTGTCCACGGCAATATTTGCGATCGCCCTCTAGTAGAAGATCTGCTAAAGGCAGAGGCGATCGATACCATCGCCCATCTCGCCGCCGAATCCCACGTCGATCGCTCCATCCTAGGCCCTGCCTCCTTCGTGCAAACCAATATGGTCGGCAGCTTCACCCTGCTCGACGCCTTTCGACAGCATTGGGATGCCAACCGCCAACCCTCCCACTATCGCTTCCTCCATGTCTCAACCGACGAAGTTTATGGCAGTCTCAGTCCCACCGATCCGCCCTTTTCAGAAACGACCCCCTACGCCCCCAACAGCCCCTACTCCGCCTCCAAAGCCGGCAGCGACCATTTGGCTAGAGCCTACTTCCACACCTACGGCCTGCCCACCCTCATTACCAACTGCTCCAACAACTATGGCCCGTTCCACTTCCCCGAAAAGCTGATCCCACTGGTGTGCCTCAACATTTTGATGGGTAAACCGCTGCCCATATACGGCGATGGGCAAAACGTCCGCGACTGGCTGTATGTGGGCGATCACTGTCAAGCTCTCGATGCCGTGGTGCATCGCGGCACACCGGGCGAAACCTATAACATTGGCGGCAATAACGAAGTAAAAAATATTGATTTGGTGCACACCCTGTGCGACCTAATGAACGAATTAGCGCCCAATTTACCCGTGCGGCCTTGCCAAGAATTGATTACTTATGTCACAGACCGACCAGGGCACGATCGCCGCTACGCCATTAACGCTACCAAAATTCAAACAGAATTGGGCTGGACACCGCTCGAAACACTGACGACTGGATTACGGCAAACAGTGCAATGGTACCTGGCTCATCCAGATTGGTGGCAACCTCTGTTGTCAGAAGAATTTCAGGCAAGTATATGACTGCGACAGCTACCATCAAACCCAGCAAAATCGCTCTATGATGGAACCAGTTCGATGGAGTCATCTGATGCTACAGGCGGTTGTCACTCAAGGTATTAAACCATAGCGAACAGGTGAGACAATGGCAGCGAATCTCCGCGCTACAGCTGCAACGCAAGAGGAACTGATTGCCTACCTCAAGCAACACCGCATCTGGAATGCAGAGACTCTGCTTTGGCAATGGTTAACGGCTCGCCCCATGCCCTCTAACGAAAGTCTCCAAACGATTCAACAACTAAAAACCTGGCTGGATGCCTTTCGCCCTCTACCGCCTGTAGTCGTTAGTGAACTGCGACAACGGTATCGAGTCCGCTTTACCTATCACTCCAATGCGTT
>CASBQX010000172.1 GCA_949127925.1 Synechococcales cyanobacterium PMM_0002 | reverse complement strand
GAATCGGGATGGTTTGGCCAGCTAGCCATGCGCTGGCACCTGCTCCTTTAACGCCAAAACGAGTCAAATGAGATAGATTTATCAGGCTGAGACTCAGGTTTCTATCTATCTCTACATCTATGTCTAAATCTATACCCAATCGCGTGTTCAATTGTGTCTTCCGTGTCGCATCCACTGGCATGTTGTTGGATGAGATCACCTTTACTTTTTGGCGTTGGTTTTGGGGATCGTAAAACGGTGTGGGCGCGATGGTGGCGGTGACGAGGGAGCGATCAGAAAGTCGGATGGTGAGGCGCGTACCGACAACCGCTAAAGCTGGCGTTACGTAGGCTAGGCCAATGTGCTGCTGCAAGGTGGGGCTAAAGGCAATGCTGGTGATTCGTCCAGCGATTTCGCCTTGGTCGATCACCAAATGACATTCCTGGGGCGGCGTGGGCCGAAACTGGGCATCTAGGGTGAATCCTACTAGCGTCTGTTTGAGTGGTCGGGGCGCTACAATTTGCAGACTGCGCTGACCGATAAA
Source organism: Synechococcales cyanobacterium PMM_0002 (assembly GCA_949127925.1). Classification (GTDB taxonomy): domain Bacteria; phylum Cyanobacteriota; class Cyanobacteriia; order Elainellales; family Elainellaceae; genus CASBQJ01. Next base: position 5,309 of record CASBQX010000172.1, on the reverse strand, counting down.
AAACGGTTTGTCCAATTTCACTGCCCACTGCAAGCCAGCCTGCAACGGCGTCGTGAGGCCATCGGTGTCTTGAGCGACGATCAAATGCCCTTTTTCTAACCGCAGTCGCCGCTGCGCTTCCACCCCAAAGGGGCAGATGCCAAAGGCCGCACCAGCCGCCATCAAGGCATCCCAGAGACTTGCCGCCGCATCTGCCGCGACGTGAATTTCATAGCCCCATTCCCCCACAAAGCCGACGCGCATTAGGATAGCGGGAATACCTGCTACACTGGCCTGCCGCACGCCCAGATACGGAAACGCTCCACTAGACAGATCCAAATCCGTCAAATGCGCCAGCACCGCAGGAGCCGCAGGTCCCGCTAGATTGGTTGCCGATCGCGCTCCTGTGAGATTGACTAAGCCGCACTGCGATCGCCACAGGGTATTCAGCCGTGACAGTTCACGGTAAACGCTCGTCGCTGCCGAAGTCGTCGTGGTGAAGTAAAAATGGTCGGGTGCCAGTCGAGCAATTACGCCATCATCAACAATCACTCCCGACTCATCTAGCATCAGCGCATAGCGGGTCATGCCAACCTTGAGATTGGCGTAGCGCCCGGTATAGACTCGCTCCAAAAACTCAGCCGCATCGGCCCCGCGAATTTCGAGCTTGCCCAGGGTGCCGACGTCGATCAAGCCAATCTGCGATCGCACCGCTACGACTTCCTGTCGAATGCAGTCCTCGCGGCTCAGCCCCACACGGGCATAATACTCGGGACGCTGCCACATCCCAGCCTGCATGAGGTGAGCATTGAGCGCTAAATGGCGATCGTGCAGGGGGGTCAATCGTTCGGGGGTGAAGCCGCGCCCTGCTAAGTGAGACACCGGTACAGGATGAAAAAACGGTCGGGCAGTGGTGGTGCCCACAGCTCCTGGCGATTGACCTATGGTCTGCGCTAGAATCCGCAGTGCATTCATATTTGAATGTTTTCCCTGGCTAGGCCCCATTCCCACAGTCGTGTATCGCTTAAGTAATTCAACGTTGTCAAATCCTTCTTGGATCGCGTTCAAAAAATCTTTGTATTGCAGGTCTTCATCGAAATCAACGAAGTTTTTTCCGGCGGGATGACTAACCATGGGATAAGGATGTGATGGCGATTCGGATGGAGGCGCGATCCTGCCCTGCCAGCCTGCACCTTGTTCCACTTCAGCCAGACCCAAATGCGCCGCTGCCGACAGTCCGGCGCGTTGCCCGTCCTGCAATTTCTGTTCCCACTCAAATACGCCATTGACGCGACCACAGGCAAACACGCCCACAGGCAGGTGCTCTGGGACGAACTGCTGAAGCCAAGCATCAAACCGCATCTTCGTTCCGGCTTGATAGAGCAGATTTGCCGCAGGTGCCCAGCCCACACTCATGACAATGCCGTCACAGGCGATCGCCCGCTGCAATTCTGGCTGCGGCTGCCCGTTGACCAGTGGACACACGATTGCCGACGAAACTCCATCTCCCGCTGGATTGGGTCTAGCGGCATAAATGCAGTGGCCTGTCAGGATGGGGATCTGGCGATCGCGTAGGGCTGATTTCAGTGGATTTGGCAGCGGCAGCTCGCTTAGAGTAGCCTCGCGCAAGTCTACAATGGCGGCGATCGCCACTCCATGCGTGGCCAAATCGAGTGCCGCCCGATAGCCATCTGAATTGGCCACTAGCACGACTGCTCGCTGCATTGGCTGCACGGCATAGCGGTAAATTAACCGCTGAGCGGCAGAGGCCAGCATTACTCCCGGCAGATCGTTATTGCGAAATACGGCGGGCTGTTCGTAGGCACCGCTGGCGACAATAACCGCTTTCGCCCGCATCTTAATCATCCGATGAGGCTGCACCAGCGGCACCCAATGATCGGCGTAATAGCCGGCGGCGGCGGTGTGGGTATACAGCCGGATCTGAGGATGGGCACTGACGGCTTGCAGTAAGGTTTGGAGCTGCGATCGCCGATCTGGATCTGTGCCAGATTGATAGCTGCCTGACCCACCAAGCTGGGCATTCTCATCCACAATTACTACATCTGCCCCGGCTGCTGCCACCGCTAGCCCTGCCGACAAGCCAGACTCGCCCGCCCCAATCACCAGCACATCACAAAAGTCGTAGCGTTTGGGAGTGCGGATGTGCGGCGTGGCGGGATCGACGGTTCCTAGCCCCGTCATCTGCCGAATTAGCCGCTCCCAGAATGGAAACAGCCGCTTGTTGTGGAACGCCTTGTAGTAAAAGCCGACGGGCATCAAGGCCGAGAAGAATCCTAGGACGCTAGCGCGATCGCCCACCACCCCGCCCACCGTATTCACCGCCGACAGCACCATCCTCGGCTCTAGCGGCGTCACATCGGCGCGAACGCTGAGCTGCTGCCCCGACTGCATGAGCGCATTAATGTCATGATTCGCCAAACTAAGAATGCCGCGTGGCCGATGATATTTGAAACTGCGTCCTAGAATTCGCTGTCCCGCTGCCCACAGCGCGCTGCTAATAGTATCTCCGGCGTAGCCCCAGTAACGGTTATCTTCAAATGTAAATTCAATTCGCTGCTGGCGATCGATCCATTCATCTGGAACAGGCGGTAGTCGATTAGTCATGCGATCGCTCCCCCATAATCTCTGGCTCAGCCCCATACAAATACGTGCAAAACACCTGATCGCTGCGCGTGTCTCGCTCGGCAATAAACCAGGTATTGCTGGGGGTATGGCACCACCATTCTGGTTTCACACCTGGAATGCTGTGGCGGTTAAATACATAGTCCGCCCAAGTCGCATCATCGGCAGTAGCGGGATTGGGCATGGCTCGCAGATCGCCACCGCAGACAAATTCGGAGATGGGTCGCGCTCCGTTAATGGGACAGGTCATAAGTTTCATCGTTACGCCGTTGCTAATGCCCTACTTAATGTCATACCTAACGCCATACCTAATGCCCTACCGATGCCGCGCCTTTTTCAGCCACCAGATCGTATTTTTCAAACCGTTCCAGAGAAAAGTCGCGGATTAGATGGTGGGGGCGATCGCAGGCCATGGTGTAGGCCATGGTTTTGCCAGAAACGGGAGTGGCTTTGAAGCCCCAGGTGCCCCAACCTGCATCCAGATAGAACCCGGCAATCGGAGTTTTGCCCATGATTGGCGCAAAGTCTGGCGTCATGTCGGCCATGCCTGCCCACTGACGAACGATTTTGACGTGAGATAGGAATGGGAACAGTTCTAGCATGTGAGCCGATAACCCTTCGGCAAAGTCTAAGGTTGAGCGAGTGGAATGCAGCTCGTATGGATCGAGAGACGCTCCCATCACCAGTTCTCCGCGTGCGGTTTGACTAATGTAGACATGTAAGCTACCGGATACGATGATAGGATCGAGCCACGGTTTCATTGGTTCGCTGACCATCGCCTGCAATGGATGAATGTATAGGGGCGATCGCAACTCCAGCATCTGCAACAGTCGCGGCGTTGAACCTGCAACAGCACACAATATACGCGGTGTGGAAATCTCTCCCCGGCTGGTTTGCACCCCCGTCACTCGCCCAGACTGGGTGGTAATGCCCAACACCTCCGTCTGCTGATGAATTTCGACACCGCGATCGCTAGCCCCGCGCCCATAGCCCCAGGCCACAGCATCATGGCGGGCAATGCTGCCCGGTGCATGATAGAGCGCGCCCATTACAGGCGTATGGCCGCCGCAGGTGATGTCCATTTCGGGGCAGGCTGCCTGCACTGCCGCCGCATCCACCAGTTCGCTATCGACGCCATAATGTTTGTTGACTTCCGCTCGCTGGCGCATCGTACGCACGGCGGCATCGGTATGGGCTAAGGTGAAATGACCGCGTGTGGAGTAAAATAAATTCAGGTCAAAGTCTGTGGATAAGTCTTGCCACAGCCGCACCGACTCATCGTAAAACTTGACCCCTTCCGGAGTCAGATAATTGGAGCGAATGATTGTAGTATTGCGCCCCGTATTGCCGCCGCCAATGTAGCCCTGCTCCAACACGGCCACCTTAGTCATGCCGTGGTCACGCGCCAAATAATAGGCCGCTGCCAACCCATGCCCACCGCCGCCAATGATCACCGCATCGTAGTTCGACTGGAGCCGATCGGGCTGACGAAACATCCTCGGTTCAGGATGGTTCTGGGCAAGGGCAAATTTTAGTAGTCGCAGTGGCATGGGGAAAAGGGAAGCGATCGCCCGGAGCAGCAGTGAATTAACGGCACGCAATCAACAGCGCAATAGTGAACATAGTGCAACAAAGTTTCTTATATGTCAACAAAGCTTCTTGCTATGATGCAGCAGAGACAGAGGTAGGTGAGCATATGGCAGACAGTACGGCAAAAAATCTGGCGGCAGGCGATATCCCAACCAATTTGTCCGACCCAGCTGGGTTAGAAGACTCCTTGTCACGCTATCTCGGCACTACCCTGCGGGAACTCCGCCAAAATCATGGCTTGACAATTGCCGACGTTGCGGAGCAAACGGGCATCTCGCGGGGCATGTTGTCCAAAATTGAAAACGCCCAAACTGCCACCAGTCTAGAAACCTTAGCAAAGCTCACGAGTGCCCTAGGCATTTCCTTATCTACCCTGTTTCGCAACTACAACACGCCCGTAGGCAGTGCGCAACTGGTGAAGCAGGGCGAAGGCATGGAGGTCGTGCGCCGGGGGACAAAGCGAGGTCATACTTATCACTTGCTGGCCTACGACCAAGGCCCCACAAAACGGTTTGAGCCGTTTTTGATTACCATGAACGATGCCTCTGAGGTGTTTCCCACCTTTGAGCATCCCGGCATTGAGTTTATTCACATGCTAGAAGGGACGTTGGAGTATCGCCATGGTCAAGCTACCTATCGCCTCGAACCAGGCGACTCTCTCACCTTTCGCGGCGACATTCCCCACGGCCCAGAAACTTTAATTGAACTGCCGATTCGGTTTTTGGCGATTATTTACTACTCTCCGTTGGGTGAGATTGACTAGCTAGTAGGCCAGAGCGTCAGTTGATATCCGATTAAATCAAGTTGAACGAATAGAGAAAAGCCTTGCCCCGACTCGCTCCAAAACCTCTAAAATTGGCAACCGATGAACGTGAACGGCTACAGCAGTTGGATTAATGGTCACAATACAGTTCAGCAACTGGTGTTGAGGGCACGAATCATCATGCTTAGGAATGGAAATTAAATAAGATCTAGAAGTCTTTATGGAACAATAGGCTGAGTCTATACCCCGAATGCATGAGTTCTGTGACCCCGTATTCATCCGAAATTGAGTAGCAAATGCAACGGCTCTATCCGTCCTTGAGTGAGAAGGATCG
>CASBQX010000171.1 GCA_949127925.1 Synechococcales cyanobacterium PMM_0002 | reverse complement strand
TGATCCTTTAGCGGGCATTCCCCTCATTCCCACAGGCGGGGTAACGCTAGAAAACGCCGCAGAGTTTTTGGCCGCCGGGGCGATCGCCGTTGGGCTTTCGGGTCAGCTGTTCCCTCCAGAGGCGATCGCGGCAGGCAATTGGGAGCAGGTAACCGACCGGACTAAGGCTCTAATGCACGCTCTAGAACCTTTTAGGAATGGGTGAGTTTGAATTTTGAGTTTTGAATTTTGAACCCTGCCTCCTTTTGTTCAGGTATCATGCAAGCAGCCTTAGCGTCGTCTCGCCATGCCCATGCCCCAACCGCCACATTCACCAAGCCCTGATGTCAGTCCAGACTCAACGTTGGCCGGATTGCGTCGGCTGATTGATGTCGTAGCGGCGCTGCGATCGCCCCAAGGCGGGTGCCCCTGGGATTTAGCCCAAACCCCCGAAACCTTGATGCCCTATGTGATTGAAGAAGCCTATGAGGTAGTAGACGCCATTCGCCAGGGTAGCCCGAAGGCGATCGCCGATGAACTAGGAGACTTGCTGCTCCAAGTGGTGTTGCAGGCGCAAATTGCCAGCGAAGCCGGACAGTTTGACTTGGCCACCGTGGTACAGGGGATCACGGCCAAGCTGATTCGCCGCCATCCCCATGTATTTGGCAATCAAGATGGCAATCAAGATGGCGATCGCTCCGTTGTTTCAACAGATCAAGTAAAACAAACTTGGGAGCAGGTTAAGGCTGAAGAAGAGCAGCAGTCTACCGGTACCCAGAGCCTATTACCGCGCCTGAGTCGCTATGCGCGATCGCTACCGCCCTTGACGGCGGGGCTGAAAATCTCCCAAAGAGCTGCCGCTGAAGGGTTTGAATGGGAGCGGGTGGAAGATGTATGGGCCAAGCTAGAGGAAGAACTAGACGAATTTCGCTGCGCGATCGCCCATGAACCGCCAGCCAACCAGCAAGCAGAACTAGGCGACGTGCTATTTACCCTGATTAACCTGGCCCGGTGGCATGATCTCGACCCGGCTGAGGCGTTGCATGACACCAACCGTCGCTTCATTCGCCGCCTAGAGCAAATGGAAGCCGTGGCCGATCGCCCCTTCTCCACCTACACGCCCGCCGAATTAGAAACGCTGTGGCAACAGGCCAAAGCTAAACTAGCGGAATGATCTGAGTAATTAGGCTTAAAGAGACAGCTCGACGTCTTCTCCTTCTTCTTCTTCCCCCTCGTCTGCCTCTTCTTCAGGCTGACTGGCAATCAAGACGGGGTCTTGGTATAACGGCACCGTAAATGTGACGGTAGACCCTAGCCCATCTCCCAAACTGTAGAAATTGACGATGCCATTCATCGCCTCGACTAACTTTTGAGAAATCGCCAGTCCCAAGCCAGTGCCGCCATATTGCCGCGTGCGAGATCCATCTATCTGGCTAAACGACTGAAACAGCTTATCTTGCTTATCGAGCGACACCCCAATGCCCGTATCGGCCACGCTAATTTTTGCGATGCCAGCCTTCTCGCCACTCGCCTTCGGCAAAATGACTGCGGTAATAGTAATGCTGCCTTCGTGGGTAAACTTGATGGCGTTATTGACCAGATTTAGCATGACCTGCAACAGTCGCTGGTAATTGCCCAACACCACCACGGGATCTCGGGTCGTGGGATATCGAATTTTGAAGGCTAGCCTTTTTTGCTGGGCTTGAGTCCGGGCGAAGTTCTCGACGTCTGTGAGCACATCATCTAACTTGACGGGGTTTAGCTCTAGCTGCATTTTTCCAGCTTCAATCTTGGCAATATCCAAAATGTCATTGATGATTTGTAGCAGCAGATAGGCCGAGCGATACGCTTCTCGAATAAATTCTTCTTGCTCGGCTGGATCATCGACCATCCCGTCCATGATCAGCTTCAGAAACCCCAGCATCCCATTGAGCGGCGTGCGCAGTTCATGGGATGTATTGGCTAGAAATTCACTCTTGAGTCGTGAGGCTTCTTCAGCCTGCTGACGAGCTTCTTCTAGCTCTTCATGCTGTTTAAGTAAATCGGCATTGGCTCGCTGCAAATCTGCCGTCAGATTCAAGCTTTCAGCGAACACATGAGCATGAGCAATCCCTGTGCCTACTTGGTCGGCTAGTTCTTGAATGAGTCCTACTTCGATATCGTTCCACACCCAGGATGCATCTAGCTGGTGCAAAATGATCAATCCATTTGGCTCATCTTTATGACAGGTCGCCAACACTAGGAGCGACAGCTCTCCCGCTTCAGGATCTTTTAAGGTGATGGCGCGAACCGGCTTTAGCGTATCGAGAGCCTGCCTTAGATCTGGCTGGACAGCGGCGTCAAGCTCTAGACCCAACCGCGAACTTAGTCCAGGCTGGCAATATTCGGCCACGACCGTAACGGTAGGGCTGTGAGGCAGGTAGGAGCACACCAAACAACGGCTAACGCCTAAGGTTTCACCCAAGCCGTCGGCAGTTTGTTGCCAGATGGTGTGGAGATCTAGCGTGCGACGAATGGCCCAAGCCACCTGAATTAGGGGTTTTTGATAGCGACTAGAGTAGCGTTCGCGCTGGATCGGGGTGCAGTGAGGCGATATCTCGGCTAGCTGGATGGCCTGCTCTTCGGAACAGTGATGCAAAAACTGCCCGACAATTGTGGCGGTTGTGGGGGGGTGGTTTGGCAACAGCAGCGGGCTAACCGTTAGGTCGAAGACCAGGTATTGCCCATCACAGCAAAAGGGATAGCGGAACTGTTCGGCAATGGAAAACTCTAAGACCTGCTGAATGCGCTTTAAATAAGACGCGATCGCCACTGGCGCAAAATCAGACTGAGCCTCTACCATAGTTCTACCAACCATCTGAGCCGAGGTTAGACCGTATACCTCAGCCTCACGCCAGTAAAACGAAAGATAGATTCCGGTTCCATCTTGGGTAAATGCCAAGTCTGCTGGTGCCGGAGCCTGTAAAAAATCGTTGAGCCGCTTAGCGATCGCTAAGTTCCCAGGATTGGCAGAACGAGAAAGGTCGCCGGACAACGTCATCAGCGTAGAAAGTGGAGAGGTCTATTGAAATTTCAGTACTTCATTCAGTACTGCACCTAACGTAGCTTGTAGTAGATACAACCTGCAATGCTTAGAAACTTTCTGTAAGTTTTAG
>CASBQX010000170.1 GCA_949127925.1 Synechococcales cyanobacterium PMM_0002 | reverse complement strand
TCGAATATCATTCGGATGATTTCATGGGTGCCTGTCCTAGGGAAAGAAGGACTCGTCAACCAGCTGTTGATCAATCTAGGGTTGGTGCAACAGCCTGTGGAGTGGTTGCTGTATTCAGACTTTGCAATTGTGCTAGGGATGGTGCATCTATACAACTTTTTTATGATTGCGCCAATTTTTAATAGCCTCATGCGGATTGACCGGAATTTGATTACAGCGGCTCAAGATATGGGCGCATCGGGCTTTCAAACCTTTAAGGAAATTATTCTGCCGTTGTCGGCACCAGGGATTGCGATCGGGTCGATTTTTATCGTCACCCTGGTGATGGGTGAATTTGTTACGGTGCGGATGATGGGCGGCGGCCAGTCGGCATCGGTGGGCAAATTGATTCAAACGCAGATTGGCAGTTTGCAGTACCCATTAGCTGCCGCCAATGCGGTGATTTTGCTACTAGTAACGCTGATTTTGGTGATGGGCATTCTGCGTGTTGTTGACATTCGCAAGGAGCTGTAGAGATAACTATGCAGAAGCGATCGCTCACCTTCTATCTACTAGCAGCATTTTTCGGACTGTTTGTGCTGTTTCTCTACGGGCCAATGTTGGGTATTTTCATTCTGTCATTGCAAGGGCCTGAGGGTGGGTTAACCTTCCCCATGAAAGGGTTCAGTTTCTATTGGTTAGGGCAGGTGTTTCAAGAGCAGCGAGTGGGTAATTTTGTCGAACCATTTTTGCGATCTCTCTTCCTGGGTTTAGTCATTGCTTTTCTATCAATTGTGGTAAGCGTTCTGGCTGGGTTGGCCTTTCGGTCGCGGTTTAGGGGAGCCAACGCGGTGTTTTACCTCACCATTTCTAGCTTAATTGTGCCAAGCGTCTTGATCTCTTTGGGCATCGGCATTGTGTTTCAGGTGCTAGATTTATCAACCGACTGGTTTTCATCAGGATTAGGTGCCCATTTAACTTGGACTGTTCCATTTGCGTTTCTGATTATGCTGGGCATCTTTAATCGCTTTGATCCAGCGTACGAAGAAGCCGCGAAAGATTTAGGAGCCAGTGATGTCAAAACATTTTGGGAAATTATCTTTCCATTAATCTTGCCTAGCTTATTTGGCATTTTCATTCTAGGTTTCACCCTGTCCTACGACGAGTTCACCCGAACATCGCTGATATCTGGGCAAGATAACACCCTGCCGCTAGAAATCTTTGGGATGACCACCAACGTCACGTCCCCAGCTTTATATGCTCTGGGCACACTCACAACGCTGTTTTCCTTCACCATGATTGGCATTGCTATTTTTGCCTATGGCCGCATGGCTCGTCGGCAACAGGAGTAGGTTGATTGCAGATGCGCCTTAGGATACTCGGATTCAATCGTTTCAGATGTTATGATTCGGTTGAATTTTTGTATCCATGGAAACCAAAATGACATCTATCTACACTCCAGAAGAAGCCACCAAGGTACTTAAAGCAGTGACATTAAGTGGGATTGCCGTGTCGGTGGCAGACATGGGTATTGTGTCTACTGCAATTGAGGCGACTGCCCTAGCGCAAGAGGTCGTGGGAGTTTCTAAAAAATATCCCAATAACAGCATTATCCAAGGCGTATTTTCTGAGGAAGCGATTAAAACGTTTTCTCCTGGAGCAGCGCCCAAAGACTTAACGCCTGACAACGCAGCAGAGATGGCGATCGCCGCCATTACCGATGCCCTGTCTACCCTAGAAACCAAAGCCACGCCTGAAGAGATCAGCGAATACAAGCAGTTTATCTATGCCGCAGCCCAGCATGTTGCTAGCGCCGCTGGTAATGGGTTATTTGGTTCCGGGAATCCTAAAGTGAGCGATCCGGAATCGGCAGTCTTGACCAAATTGAAAGGCGCGTTGGGCATTTAAAAACACGCTAGGCTAAAAACACGCTAGACCTCTTGCATTTCGCCACTTCAAATGCGATTTAAAGGGCTAATTTGCAAGAGGTCTGTTGGTCATTCAATTGATTTTTCTACCAATTATTTTATTCATTCATACTGCGATAGGTAGCAACCGCAGAAGGCGAAATCCGGTTGAGGTAGCGGAAAATCCAATATTTGAAAATCGTGTCTAAGATTACCGGGAATGTGGCAATAAACAAGAAGATAAACTCTCTGCTTTCAGGAATGCCAAAATGGCGAGACACTCCTTCTAGTAAAACCTCCCAGCCGTGGGGTGAGTGAAATCCCACAAAACTATCGGTCAGCAAAATGATAATAAAGGCTTTGGCGCTATCACTTAAGCCATAAACAAGTTCATCAATAAAAGATTTGAGCACGTCAACTTCACGCCTGCTGTTGAGCAAAAACAGGGCAAACGCTAGGGCAGAGAAAATATCTGAAAAGATATTTTTTACGGCATCATTACTGGTGTCTAAAGATTCTTGGCGAATTTCTTCGGCCTTCTCTTTCAGTTTTTGAGTAAGCTGCTCTTCATCAATCGGAGGAGCGTTCCCGACTAAGCTCTGAAATCGCAGCCGTTCCTCATAGCGGTGCAGCTCATCTAAAGCTTCTTCTTCAATATCAACATTAAGAAATACTTCAGCTCCATTAGTGGCTCTGTAGCGATCAACTAGAGGACCCACCACAAAGTTTTTAACAATTTGTTGTGTAATCAAAGGAATAATGACCAGCAGCAGCACAAATCGCAGCGACGTTGCGGTTCTGTTCTGCGAACTGCGGAAGTTTTCTACGACTTCGCGCTCTGCATTAGGATCAAGATCTTGTTTGATTCGATCCACTGTTCGCAGAATTGAGCGGGGCAGGACGCCCGTTTTATCGATTAACAATTCCATATCTTCGCTGGAGGCCGGAGCACTAGAACGATTAGAAATGTTAGTTTGACTCGTCATGCGGTTGGTCAAAGAACGGCTGTTCTGCCGCCCATTGACCTGGCTGGGATCACTCATAATGACCAACGCGTTTGCCCCCGAGCGATCGCCCCCATAGTGCGCCAATACCTCATCAATCAGCCGCAGTTTTTTTAGAATCAGTGCAGGTTGGTCGATGATATTGATGCGAGATTCATCAATGGGTTGTTCATCTACCTGAATTTCGGTAATGGGTTGGGTAGAAAGCCCAAGAATCGAACTGCTAACTTTGAATTCTGCTAGTCGAATTTTGGCAATATTGAGGTATTTTTGCAGCTCTGACTGGAAGTAGCTGCGGACGTTAGTCCCATAGGTGCCATAGTCTGAGGAAATCTTACCCCCACCAAAATGGGTGTCTTCAATGGCCTTGATCCGCAGAGCCGCTTCATAGGCATCGTCTAACGCTCGGTTGGGCGTTTTGAATAGCCATCGTTTGCTGAAGCGCAGGTATGCCCTAACCGCTGAATTAATCGTGTTTCTCATGCGTGTGTGATGGATTGAGCATCGGTGATGTGACGTGATGCTGCTAACGGTGCGCTAACCCGAAAACGGGTGAGTATAGGGTCGGGTTTTTAGCCCGGTTTTTAGCCTGAGGGGGCTAGGCTAATGTCACCCTGTTTACTAAAAGTATCAGGTTTATTTAAACTGTGCGCTGTTGCTAAGTGGGCTGGGCACCTCTGGTGGTTTGTCAAGCTGCCTGTTTAGAATTGACCTAGCCTGAGACTGTACCGATTAAGCCGTTCAAACCCTAATAGACTCCCCTAAAGACGTTGGTACTTTCTGATTCCATTTGGATTGCTGGCTCTACTCGCAGTGGCAAAACGAGCCGATTGGTTGAGCTGTTTTGCCAGCAGGCAGAGTCCGCTCCTGCGCCACCGCGCCCATCGCCCTTGCCCCCGGCACTAGTTTTTGCGGCCATGGGGGACAATCGGATCGAGCTAGCCGATCGAATCGCGGCGGCCAGTCGGGGTCGGTTTTCCTTCGATTCGTCTACTCCACTCGGGTTTTTTCAAGATGAAGTGATCTTGTTTTATCCGCTGCTGGTCAAACGCTTAGGATTGCGATCGCAGTTCCCGGTGCGGCTTCGGCCCGAAACGGAGCAAGCGCTAGCGACGCGGCTGTGGCGATCCGATTTAGACAGCGGCAAACTGGCTCAAGCGGGTGTGGCAGAGTATTACCTGGTGCGGCGGCTGTTAGATATTTTGCAACTGGCGGCGCTGGCAGGAGTGCCGCCCGAGGATATCCCCGTGATGTTGCAGGCAGGGTTGGCGGGGCAAGACGAGCCGCCAGAACTGTGGCAGTCTATGGGCGAGGCGCTGCTGCACTGGCGCGAGTGGTGCCTGGGGCGGGGGCTGTTGACCTATGGCATCATAACGGAGCTGTACTGGCGCTATTTGCTGCCCGATCTTGAGTATCGGCAGCACCTCTGCCATCGCTATCGAGCGGTGCTGGCCGACGATGTAGATGAGTACCCTGCGATCGCCCATACGCTGTTCACCGTGCTGCTAGATGCGGGGATTCCGGGTGTGTTTACCTATAATGCCAACGGGTCGGTGAGGCTGGGCTTGGGAGCAGACCCGCAGCAGTTGAGCCTGCTGGCCAATCGCTGTCAAGTTGAGCCGTTGCAGCCCCCTGAGGGCAACCTCGGAACCGAGTGGGGAGCAGCGATCGCATCCTGGGTGCAGGCACCTGTGCTGCTGCCCCAGCTACCCAGTTCTATCCAGTCCATTCAAGCGGTATCTAGAGCGCAACTGCTGCGCACCACCGCCGAATTTGTGGCCGATGCGATCCATCGGGGGCAGGTGCTACCGAGTGACGTGGCCATTGTGGGACCAGGACTAGATCCGATCGCCCGCTATACCCTGCGCGAGATTCTCACCCGCAAGGGGATTGCCGTGGAGGCACTCAGCGACCAGCAACCCCTCGCCGCCTTCCCAATGATCCGCGCCCTGCTGACCCTGCTGGCCTTGGTGTATCCAGGGCTGGGACGGCTGCTGAGCCAAGATGCGATCGCCGAATTGCTGATTGTGCTGAGTCAGCGCCCCCTGAGTGAACCGAAACAGTGGGAACTGGGAAGTGAGAGTGCGCTAGAGGCGTCCGCTACATCTGGAGCTGATCCTCGACCCCCATCCCCCAGCACGCTCGACTCCGCCATTGATCCAGTCCGCGCCGGACTGCTGGTCGATCACTGCTTTGTCCCCGATCTTGAGCATCCCCATCTACTTCCGGCCACGAGCTTTCCCCGCTGGGATCGCCTGGGATATCGTGCGACTCAAGCCTACGAAGCCCTGCGCCAGTGGATCGAGGCTCAGCAGCTCCAGCAACAGCAGCGCTTGCTCCCCAGCCCCGTCACGCTGCTCGATCGCGCCATCCAGCAGTTTCTCTCAGGCGGCAGCTATCTGTCATACGACCGTCTGGCAGCCCTGCGCGAACTGATGGAAACTGCACAGCACTATTGGGAGGTTGAGGCTCGGTTGCGCCAAGTAGCTGCCACTCAGCCAGATCTAGCCCTAGATTTAGCCCCAGATCTAGCCGCAGATTTAGCCGCAGATTTAGCCCCAGATCTAGCCGCAGATCTAAGACCAGACCCAAATCTACCTGCGAGTTCGCCAGTGGTTCAGGGCGGGACAGCATCGCCCCCAGCAGCCCGCATAGAGACCGCGACATCCTCCGTGGAGGGCTTCATTCAACTCCTACGCGGAGGCACCATTACAGCCGATCCCTATCCGGCTCAGCGGCTGGTGGCACGGCGAGCGGTCACCCTAGCCACGATCTTTCAGTATCGAGCCAACCGCTGTGCCCATCGCTGGCAGTTTTGGCTAGATGCCGGGTCTACTCTGTGGCTCACCGGAGGCGGGGCGTTGTTTGGTGCGCCCATCTTTTTACAAGAGTGGTCAGGGCGCATGTGGGGGGCAGCTGAGGCGCTAGAGGCCGATCAGCAACGGCTGGGGCGGCAACTGCAAGACTTGCTCTATCGGGCTGGCGATCGCGTTTACCTCTGCCACAGCGACCTGGCCACCAGTGGCCAAGAACAAGCGGGACCTCTGTTAACACTGGTCAACGCCGCCCCCGATGTTGTCACAGAACCCGTTGAGCTGGTTTAGCGCTGACAAGTGGTGCAATAGTGAGCCGATCGCCCTGCTAATTTAAGCCGTTCGATTGGGGTGGCACAGATGCGGCAAGGCTGTTTCTCTCGGTCATAGACCCAGGCGACGCCGCCGTAGTTGCCGTTGACGCCTTGAATATCGCGAAAATCGCTGAATGTGGTGCCTCCAGCCGCGATCGCCGTCTCTAGCACCTGCACAATTGCGGCGTGCAGCCGTTTGAAATCCTGGGGTTTCAAGTTTACGCAGTAGGTTTGGGGGCGAATGCCGCTGAGGAACAAAGCTTCGTCGGCATAAATATTGCCAATCCCAGCCACTAGGGACTGATCCAACAGGGCGTTTTTAATGGGTCGCTGGCGGCGCTGGAGCTGGGTGGTCAAGTAGGCTACGGTGAAGTCCTCAGATAGCGGTTCTGGGCCAAGCGATCGCAGCCCTGTGATCACGCTCTCAGGTGCGACTCCGGGGGGCACCCACCACATTTGCCCAAACGTCCGCTGATCGACAAACCGTAGCTCCTGGTTATGGCCAAAAAACAAGCGCACCCGACAGTGCTTTTGCAGCGGTTCGTCTTGCTGCATCCACAGCAACTGCCCCGTCATTCGCAGGTGCACACCCAGATACCCCGCCTGCCCCGGCGCTAATTCTGCCAACAAATACTTGCCCCGGCGATGCCATTGGGCGATCGCCCCACCCTGTAGCCCGTCCAAAAAACCTGCCGCCGAAGCCGCCACCGTTCGCTCTAGCAAGACGTCTCCCCCCAAAATGGCTTGATTCAGGGTGACTCGGTTTAATCCTCGTCGAACAGTTTCTACTTCTGGCAGTTCGGGCACAGATGCTCCCCGTGAGACATTCACAACGAAAGGATTAACGAGGCATCCACTGACTCAGCACATGCCTCACCAACCCATCTTACGAAACTGAGTTAGCTCCCTAAAAACCTAACCCGCTTTGGCAGGAGCCTTGGCCGCCTTGGCAGCAGGAGGCGCAACTTCTTCTAGTTCGCTGAGAGCAAAATTATTGGTGTTAACGCCGCCTGCGTTGCCGCTAGAACCGTTGTAATTGACGCTGTCAAACCGCACAATCACAGGGTATTTGATCCCGCTTTGGTCTACCGTGGCAACGGTGCCAACATCGTTATACCAATAAGACTCTTGACGAAGAATCCGAACTTTAGAACCGCGTTGAACCATGAGTTCTATTCCTTACACTAACTGGTCACAGCTTGATTTCAGCGTACTACCCCAGGGCAATAATCCCATCGGGTTACTCTTTAAGTTTTATTGCCAACACACCATAAGAGCTGCCTCCAGGGAGAATAGAATTAGGACTTTTGAACTAGTTTTGGGGCTATTTTGGGGCTGTTTTGTCTGGGCAACCACTGACATATCACTCTGGCAGAGCAAAAAAGGCAAAATAACAAGGCAAAATAACAAAATAAGATTGGTAAAGAAGTTAGGCAAATTTTCCTGCCGACAGGTCAAGATTTGCCTAGAATTAGCGAAAGGAAGTCTATAAATACATCTGTATGGGTCGGCATCTGTATGGCTCAACATGACAGGGTCGGGTGGACTCGTGAGGAGGCTCCACACACCGACAATTGGGAAGACATTCAATCGGCTATATACGCAGAAGAGCCTCTGGACGCCTCACTGCCAGAGCCTCTATGGCAGCTGATTCTCGGCCTAGGGAGTCAGCTTTTAGAGCGGCATCCCCTGCTGCTGTGGAGTGGAATTTGGGTGACGCTGCTGCTAACAGCTGGAATTGCGGTGACTGAGCTAATGGATCCAGAATTGTCTGCGCAAAAACCCCTGACCTCAGCGGTGCAGGAGGAAGCCGAGACATTACGAGCATCCGCCACTTCGGTCGAAGACCCCATATCTCCCGTTTGGCTATTTGGCGCGATCGCCATCAGCTGTGGAGTTGGCTCTCTGGTGCTGTCTCAGCACTTTAAGGAAAACAGGTCAGATTCACACCTACTCGATGATTCCGTCAATTCCTTCGACTTCGAGAATCCCTTCGACTTCGAGAATTCTTTCAACTTCGACAATCCCGACGATTTAGCAGCAAACGATTTAGCAGCAGATGAGCGACCCATTCAGGTGCTGCCCAAACCGATCTCGCCCCTAGCGCTACAGACGGCCATCAGCCAGCCGGGAGGCGATCGCCGCTCAGCTCTCGGCCTCCAGTCACAGCCGACGGTGCCGCTATTGCCAGGGATCACGCATCTCGATATCACCATCATGCCGGGTAACCATCCGCTACCGCTGGGCGATCCCCATTTGTCCCAGGCGGCTACCCCCGAGGCTCCTGGACTCGAAGAATTAATGACGATTCAACAGCGTCGCAAAGGACGAGAAATAGAGCCTTAATAATCAGAATTAAATAACTCCGCCATTCTTTGGTAGGGGCGAACGGCCGTTCGCCCCTACCAGCAATCAAATTCCCGATCTGATTAAATCCATAATCCGTAACAATCAGAACTTATTTTAGTTTTGATTTTTGAATTGACCGCCTAACTCAAAATTCAAACCTAAAACCTCAAACCTAAAACCTCAAACCTAAAACCTCACTCATGCCTTAGAGGTGCACCCTGCGGTAAGCTAGGTAAACGGCTGAAGCCGATGATTTGCTTAACGTTTCGCTGTTTTTTGAAACACTTCTTTACAAGATGATTGCTAGCCCTCCCCGCACAATCCGCATTGCGTCCCGCAAAAGCCAGCTGGCTTTGGTGCAAACCTACTGGGTTCAAGAGCAACTGCAAAACGCGTTTCCCGATCGCAAGTTCGAAGTTCATACCATGAGCACCCAGGGTGACAAGATTCTGGACGTGGCGCTATCAAAAATTGGCGATAAGGGTTTGTTCACCAAGGAATTAGAAGATGGAATGCTAAATGGCGAAACGGACTTCGCCGTGCACTCCCTCAAGGATCTGCCGACTAATTTGCCGCCAGGGTTAATCCTCGGCTGCGTGACCGAACGGGAAGACCCTGCCGACGCTCTAGTGCTGCATGAGAAACATGTCGGCAAGCAGCTCGATAGCCTGCCCGCAGGTGCCGTCATTGGCACGTCGTCTCTTCGACGGCTGGCTCAACTCCGGCATCACTATCCCCATCTCGCCTTCAAAGATGTTCGCGGCAACCTCAACACCCGCCTTGCCAAGCTCGATGCCGGTGACTATGACGCGCTGATTTTGGCCGTAGCCGGTTTGCAACGGCTGGGAATGGGCGATCGCATCCACCAAGCCATTCCTGCCGATATTTCGCTGCATGCGGTTGGGCAAGGGGCGTTGGGCATTGAGTGCCGCGCCAACGATGCCGAAATCTTGACCTTGCTCAAAGTCTTAGAACATACCCCAACGGCCTACCGCTGCTATGCCGAACGGTCTTTTCTACATGAACTAGAAGGGGGGTGCCAAGTCCCAATTGGCGTTAACACAGTCATCACTGGCGACACCCTCACTCTCATAGGCTTAGTTGCCAGTCTAGACGGGCAAACCGTCATTCAAGACGTCGTTTCTGGTGCAGCTACCGAGGCAGAACAATTGGGGATTGAACTGGCACACAAACTCAGAGCCAGAGGTGCTCAAGCCATCTTGGACGATATCTTTGCCACAATTCAACGGCAGTAGCGTCAGCCCGGTTTAAGCAGCTAAGATTTGCCCTCAGGCAGATTACAAAAACGTTACCGAAACTTGCTAGGGTTTTAGGTGTCAGGTTTGCTGTCGGCAACCGTTTGCAGTCAAGCTATTGACAGACTAATACTCCGGGGAGATTTGAGAGCACTATGCGGATTCTGTTTGTTGCGGCAGAGGCGGCTCCGATAGCCAAAGCGGGTGGCATGGGAGATGTGGTTGGAGCACTCGCTAAGATCCTGAAGAGAATGGGGCACGATGTGCGGATTTTCCTGCCCTATTACGGCTTTCTTCCCGACAAAATGGAGATCCCTAAAGAGCCAGTTTGGTCGGGTGATGCCATGTTTCAGAGCTTCCAAGTCTATGAAGCAGTCCTGCCCGGTACCGACGTTCCGCTATACCTGTTCAGCCACCCATCTTTTTTACCCCGGCGGATCTATGGAGGCGACGGGGAAGACTGGCGGTTCACGTTCTTCTCAAATGGCGCAGCAGAGTTTGCCTGGAACTATTGGAAGCCCGATATCATTCATTGTCACGACTGGCACACGGGCATGATCCCGGTGTGGATGCATCAATCGCCTGACATTGCGACAGTATTTACCATTCACAACCTAGCCTATCAAGGCCCCTGGCGCTGGCGCTTGGAGAAGATGACCTGGTGCCCGTGGTACATGCAGGGCCATAACGTGATGGCGGCGGCGCTGCAATTTGCCGATGCCGTGACGACAGTGTCCCCCACCTACGCAGACCAAATTAAAACTATAGAGTACGGCGAATCTCTGGAAGGGCTACTGTCCTTTATCGGTGGCAGAATGTCAGGCATTCTGAATGGGATTGACATGGAGCTGTTTAACCCCGCCACCGATCGCCAAATTGTGCAACCCTTTTCGGCAGACACGATTGAGCAGCGCTATGCCAATAAAATTGTGCTGCAAGAAGAGTTGGGCTTAGAGGTAAACTCACAGGCATTTTTGTTGGGAATGGTGACGCGCTTAGTTGAGCAGAAGGGTCTAGATTTGATTATCCAGATGCTCGATCGCTTTATTGCCTATACAGACGCTCAGCTAGTCGTGCTAGGAACGGGCGATCGCTACTATGAAACCGAACTTTGGCAAATTGCCTCACGCCATCCTGGTCGCGTTGCGGTTTATCTGCTGCATAACGACACCCTGGCACGACGCGTCTATGCTGGCACCGATGCTTTCTTGATGCCGTCGCGGTTTGAACCCTGTGGCATTAGTCAGATGATCGCCATGCGCTATGGATCGGTGCCGATTGTGCGCCGCACAGGTGGCTTAGTAGACACGGTCACGCACAATGATCCGAACAACCACACCGGAACTGGCTATTGCTTCGATCGCTACGAACCCCTCGACCTATATACCTGCATGGTGCGCGCGTGGGAAGGCTACCACTACAAAGACAAATGGCAAGAACTCCAAAAACGCGGCATGGAGAAAGATTTTGCCTGGGATCACTCTGCCCAAGAATATGTGAAGCTCTATCGGCGGATTAAGGGCTTGCCAGAGGTAGAACCCGCTCCTGCGACCGTAGAGGAAGCCCCCCCGTCTAAAGAAATGGTGGCTTAGAAACCCTAGTTAGGCAGCTTAAGGTATCTGTTGAGGCGCAACCGGAGAACTGCCTATTGAACGCCTACGCTGTAACTAACCAAAAAATGTCCAGGAAAAGTTTATTCTGGCGTGACAGGTAAAGGAATAGAGTAGCCCTCTCCTAAAATATGCGCGACGAACCCTGTGCGAGCATAGAAAGCACGAGAAGTGCTTCCGTGACCTTGCCCTTTTGTCCTCGGCTGCACAAGCTTGCCCATTCTGCCGTTAAGACTTGAAAAGCTTTGAGTTCTTATTGTTTCTCGAACAAGGTTATAATCCGCTTTCACTTGATCATAAATTTCAGGTTTGTCAAGATCAAAGGAAGCTACTGAATGCACACGGGAACACTGATCTGCTTGGCTCTCGAAGACACGCGCCACAACGACGATTTTCTGTAGCTTGTTAAAGAGATGGCTTTCTTCAAACTCTTTGCTTATAACTTCTACAGGGTCGATCATAGTGATCGCCATTGTTTCTTTTACTCTTAGTACCCCTGTTCGCCTAGCTACTAATGGAACTAGTTTTAACTCCCAACTACCAAAATTAGGAGATCGAGATGAATTAAGAGCCAAGCCTAGATAACGCTCAATTGTATGACCAGCCCAGCCTTTATTTTTCTTACCTTCTCGGCTCCAAACCGTTACATTAAATCGGTCTGCCAATTGCCGAAGATCTTGACCAACTAGCGTAGTAAGTCTGTTAATCGCGTCTACTCTTTCCATAGATGACCTTGCTTCATGCAGGTGGCAACTCTACTTGAACAGGATTGGTCAATCGTTTGATTGACAGTTCAACATGACCTGCATCTGCTTCACAACCAATAAACTTCCGACTAAACGACAACGCTGCAACTCCAGTTGTGGAAGAGCCCGAAAAAGGATCAAAAACTAAATCACCTGGATTTGTACTTGCTCGAAGGCATCGTGCAACAAGATCGACAGGTTTTTGTGTTGGATGTTTACCGTAAAGTTTTTCATTTTTGCTAGGAGTAGACATTCTCCAGACATTTTTCATCTGCTTATCACCGTTTTCAGCCTTCATTTCTTCATAATTGAAGGTGTAACGTTCTTTCCCTTTACGTGCCTTGGTTGCCCACAATATTAGCTCTGTTGAATGAGTAAAACAGCGGCAGCCTAAATTTGGAGGCGGAGCAGGTTTTTCCCAGATAATGTCATTTAAAATACGAAAGCCAAGCTGCTGCATAGCGAATCCAATTGATGGGTACACATGGAGAGTACCCGTTACCCATATAGTGCCTGCTGGTTTTAGTAAACGGTAGCAAGCAGCCAACCACGCCTTGTTAAATTCATGGTCTAGCTCAACTCCTTGACTACGATCCCATTCCCCTTTGTTAACTTTAACCATACGTCCAGCAACACATGTAATCCCATCGTTTGAAAGGTTATAGGGAGGATCAGTCCAGATGCAATCTACACTCTCAGCAGACAGTGAAGCCATGAGTTCCAAACTATCGCCGTGGTACAGACAGGAGAGTCCATCGCTAGACTTCCACACCACCTCTGGTTTGTCTGGCTTCACCGTTTCGTGGGCATTCTGTTCAACTTGTACCTGTGCTGTCATTAGATTTGCTTTTTGACTGGCTGTAGATCAAAAGTGCTGCCTACTGTAAAATGGGGCTGAAAGCACATTACTTTGCTTCACCCAGTGGTAGTAGACACTATGGGTAGTATACCTGCTGGCTGCAATTTCAATATGCAGCGCTATAAAGGTTTCTAACCCTTATGATTGGGGCATCTGTGTTCATAACCAACACGTAGAGTATACGCTGCTTAACAACCGCGTCGGATCGAGCAGAACAGAGCAATATCTGTAGGAGTTTGAGCTTGTCTGCCGCCGCACAACCTCAACGCTAGACTGCACGATTCCCTGCTGTAGGTGATTAGTATGCCAATTCCCTCTCCAAGAACTGCTGCTTTTTATTGCATCTGCACCCGCAGCCGCCATTCTTTTCCTGGCTGATTCCACAGAGGCATACCCGAGCTACCCACCACATAGGGTCCCCAGTAGCGACGCGAGCCATCTTGGGCAAATGCTACCAGCACATCGCCGGGCTGGAGCCGCAAATCGCGGTCGGGGAGGGCAAGCAGCAGCCCTTGGGTGTTGCCTTCTTGGGGTGCAAAATCCCAGTGGATGGGTTCTCCATATTGAGCCACCTGAGCCGCCGCTTTGGGGGTGGCCGTTGGCTGAGACCCTACTTGAGACAGCAGCACCACCCGAATGGGATAGTCGGTCTGGTTGCTGATGCGCAAACCGCCTGACTGAAGCGCCGTTTGACCAGCAGTTTGAGGCGTTGGTGACGTGGGGGCAACAATGGGAGTAGGGATAGCGGCAGGTGAAGGGAGTGGGGCAGAACCGCTGCTACCTGGCACCACTCCTGCTAGGCCATCGGGTGACGAGCCTGGAGTTCCCGTTGAGGGAGCGATCGCCTCCTGTGGGGTTGGCTGTAGCGAGGGGATACCAGATTCCACCTGCACTGAAATCTCAAACCGATTTGCCAGCCAAAGCGCCAGCCCCAACCCGATCAAGGCAAGCACAGCAGGGTACAGTTTATGATTCAGAATTAGCTTCATGACTGCTCTTGCCCACTCTCACGCTCGCTGATGTCACACTCTTCTACTCTAGTCAGAGATCTGGCCTTTGGGTGATTACGGGTCTCAACGCCAGCTGAGTTGATCTCTTTTCTTTGCTAAGACCATTGCTATAACTAAATAGGGTTTAGGAGGGTTGGCGATGACGGAAACTTTGTTGGCTGCAAACGATATTACCTTTGAAGACGCGATCGCCTTCACGCAGGCTCTCTTGGCTCAGCTAGAGACGCAAGCGCTGTCAGAGGCAGACGAAGCAGCGGCGATCGCCTCACTAGTCGGGTCTGAAAATGGCGCACGCGGTTTTTTTGTGACTTACCTAACGGACGAGCGATCGCTGGCAGATCAGCCGTCGGCCGCTGTAGTTAGAGGCTTGCAAACTGCGCCTGATCATGTTGCTGAGCTGTTGGTCAAAAATGTGGCCATGTCGTCTGCCATGGCCATCACTCACCGCCGCAACGAGGATGAAACCATGGCGCAAAATTCCCAGCGAGTGCGATCGCGTACCGCCAACCTCATTCACCTCACCCAAATCCCACTAGTCACCGAGAAGGCGCAGCAGCTGGTTCACAGTGCCATCACGGGCGCAGGCGACTACCAGACCTTTCTCAACCGCTGGGGCTACGATGCGGAGCAGCGCCAGGTGATTGCCGAGGCATTAGAACAAGTACTGGTGCCATGAGATTAATTCCCTAGGAGGTCGCACCGATGGCGGGGGTGGAACATGTCAGGCGATCGCTGCTCGATCATGCTACAGGCAGCGTGGCTCAATCTATCGTAAATCCCCTGCGGCTGTGGCTAGCGGCGCACCCGTTGCTGGAATGGCGGCTGGGGCATCCACTGTGGATGTTGACGGTGCTGGTGGTGGCGATCGCGCTGCTGGTTGGCCTATTTGGGATACTGGGGCGACTGATCGAAAATATTTGGCTCACGTTATTCAAAACCCTATTCATACTCCTGCGGTGGGTGGCGATCGCGACCTTTACGCTATTCAAGGCTCTTGTGGGGTTGGTACTGCGTCGCATCAGGCGAGCACCCCAGCCCGCCAGCTCGCTAGTTTCAGAGGCCGCGCCGTCCACCGTCTCCCCAGATGCCGAATCCTCGGCTGCACTTCAGACCGCTAGCGGTAATCCAGCTCCCACCAGCCTCCCAGAACTGCTGACGCGGCTTACTCTACTGCATCAACAAGAAGAAACACTGATAGCCGAAATCAAACAGTTGCTGGCTCAAAATTCCGATGCGAGCTGAGCAGTTTACTTGCGATCGCACCCGCTTCAACCAGCGTTGCCGTTAGTTTGGGATGGGCTTGCGAGGTTTGCAGCCAAACATGCCAGACATACTTAATCCGGTCACCAATAAGCCAATCAACCCGACCCCATTCAAAATCGGATAGATAGCTTCCAAATGAAACACCTCACCGGTATGCAGCTTAATTAACCAGCTCGCCGACAGGCCAAAATTCAGCCCCCATTCGCGGATAAAAGTCGCGGCCATTCCGGTCAATACAATTAGAAAAATTGGGATGGCGGTAATGAGCGCGATCGCCCGATGGTACTTGCGAAAGGCACGTTTCATGCAGAGTTACTCCTACAACACAGTAGTCAACCATGGCTGAAACCAGCTATGAATTTTAGGTGGCGTTGAAGATACAGTCAACACCACCTAAAAGTCCTCAAACGCTCAGGTTGAGCTGCTAATCAACCAACGTTGCCTGAGTCGCAGCACCTGAAATTAAGGCGCGCTTTGAACGTGATCATTTAAGGACTGAAGTGCCGTCAATGACTGATCGGCTTCTGATGCTTTTAGCGCCGATTTAATGTTATCCATGTCTTGTTCGATGCCATCATAGGTCTGTGATGATTTGGCTTTGATGCCATCTTCAACTTGGCTCCAAACGCCTTCGAACTTGTCAAATTCTTGCTGGGCTTTAGCAAAATCTTTGGCTTCAACTGCCGCTTTGGTGTTGGTCACTACGCTCAAAAGCTGTGGGTAGCCCGACGTGGGGGATGCCATTTCGGTGGCGGGGGAGGCAGAGACGGTGCTAGGCGCAGGGCTGCTGGAGCTAACAGACGCTCCAGGCTTGCTACATCCGGCTAATGCAAAGACGCCGACTGCACAGAGCCACAGAACAGGTTTAAATCGCATAGGAACTCGTTAAATTTAAATTTGAGTTAGGTCAGGTCAGCACAGTTGTTGCTGAACTCTCTTCACAATAAGAAACTTGGGGTAAAGAACTCGGAAAGATCGCCTAAACGGTAGGTAACCCTACCCGAAAACATGTTCCGCCGTGGGGCTGTGGCTGGACTGTAATCTCGCCCTGATGCTGATGGGCGATCGCCTGAACAATGGCTAACCCCAAGCCCGATCCGCCTTCCCGGTGTGCCCTGCCCTGATCGGCTCTCCAGAACCGATCGAAGATAAAGGGCAGGTGTTCTGGGGCAATCCCAATGCCCGTATCAACGATACAAACGCTGACCCAATCATCGGGTTCAATTTGGGATGAGAGGGTGACGGTGCCGCCGCTGGGGGTGTAGTGCAGCGCGTTGGTAATCAGGTTGGCAAATAGGCGTTTGAGCTGCTGCGGATCGCCCAAGACTGACAGGGGCGAATGCAGGTCGGCTTTGAGATCAATCTGCTTTTGTTCGGCCTGCGGCATGTACTGATCTAAGACATCCTCTAACAGATCTTCTAGGGGAATCGGAATCATCCGAGTCGGGACATGGATGCGATCGCTACGGGCTAGCCACAGCAGATCATCCACCAGTTGGCTCATCTGCACCGTGGCACTGGCGATCGCCTCCAGTTTGGGTAAATCAGTTGGGTGTAGTCGTTCTTCGTGGCTCAGCATCACTTCGACTGAAGCTTTAATGGCGGTGAGTGGATTGCGCAACTCGTGAGAGGCATCTGCCGTAAACTGCTTCAGTTGCTGCATGCTGTGTTCAATCGGTCGCGGCGATTGTCGCGTTAGCCACCAACTGCCCACCCCCGATAGCCCCAGCGCCAGT
>CASBQX010000169.1 GCA_949127925.1 Synechococcales cyanobacterium PMM_0002 | reverse complement strand
CGCCTAGCTACTATTCATCTTCGGTAGGCGGCGCACCAATCGAAGTTCTTAAGCGCTATATTCAAGATCAAGAAAAGCCGTCCTAGAAGGACGGGGTTTTAGACCCAAATTTCCGATAACTTTTTTTCACTTCGGTGCATTACAGGCAAGGGGCTTAAGCCCTTTGTTCTAGAACCTCAGGGTAAGCGCATCTAAATTCGTAGCACTCAATACAGACAAATTTGGCTCTGTAAAGAAGGAATGGCTAGATTTCCCTGAAACTACGCCTGATCTCTGAAGATTTTGCCGGAATTCAGGTTTATGGCTTAACTTCGCGCTTCGATCCACAAAAGGCTCTGAATATCAAGCTCCTTAAGTAACCCTAGATCTGGTTTTTTGAGTTTTCTACGTTCCCGGCAAAGCCTCAAACTGGCGTGTCAATAGGGTTTGAGATGCGCTTACCCTGGCCATTGTGGTAGACCGAATTGTTAGCAATTAACGCTCTACCCCGATAGGCAATGCCCGTTGTCTCGTGGTTTGAAGCGGTGTCCAGCATGATGCCATGCCCTTCGGTGAGCTTGCCGCCCCCTCTAAACCAAGGCACCTTCTGCTCATTATCGAAGACCGTATTGCCTCAAATAATAATTTTGTAGGCTGTTGTATTGGCATCCGAATCCCACAGATGTAAATGGGTAATCCCTTGGGTGCCGTAGGGCGAGTAGTACGCATTGCCAGACACGACATTATGCTCAATCGTTACGTAGTCTACTTCTGTGGTGGCAATCCCACCGCCTGGAAAATTAGAAACAGCGTTATTGCGAATAGTGACGTGAGTAGAATGAATTTTCTCCGCTGCTGTTTTGTTGGGACCATCAATATAGGTAACTTGCACCCCATTGCCTGACGTCGCTGGATTGATGCGATTATCTTTTTCGGCCAGCGCATAGTCTAGGGTAATTTGATCGCGGGCACCTAGCATCGTCAGCCCTTCAATCACCATATGAGAAGATCCGGTAATGCTAACAGCGTTCCAGTTATTGCGATTGGCTTGCAGGATGGGGGCATGCCTGGGATAGGCTTTGATCGTAGTCGGCTGTGTGGCCTTAGCCTGTAGGTTTTTAATCGAAACGATACTACTGACTGGAGTTAGATTCGTATAAGTCCCATTCATCACGTAGACTGTATCGCCTGCCTTCAGCACTTTTTAGACGGGTTCAAAGGTGCGAAATGCCTTTTTTTTGCTTAATCCCGTGTGGCGATCGCTGCCTTTTCCCGAAACGTAGTAAATACTCGCCATACGTGGTGCTGTTTGTGTAATGGTCTGTTCAAGGAGCGCAGGATGATTCTAAGCTGGCGGCAATCAGAGCAAGTGCCACCAGGGGAGCCGTCACCGCTCGCAGCACCCGCCGCCCCAGTGAAACCGGAGTGTAGCCTGCTGCGATCGCCGCTCCAATTTCCGCCTCTGTCCAGCCTCCCTCTGGGCCAGTGGCAATGACGATGGCGCTGTCGGGCCACGTTGGGAGTTGGGCTGGGTGTCGCCGAAACTGTAGCACCTCTAGTAAGGGGAGATAGTTCCCCCGAGCTTCACAGAGATAGGCGTCTGCATTAGACTGATGCCAGCGGGCTAGGGCTTGAGACCAAGGGTGCGGCTCAAACAGCTCAGGAATCATCTGACGTTCAGACTGTTCTGCCGCTTCTTGGGCAATACGTCGCCAGCGGTCTAGCTTTTGCGGGCTGGGCTGGAGTAAGGTGCGATCGCTGAGAATCGGCACAATCGCCGCCACGCCAAGTTCGGTGGCCTGCCGCACAATATCATCCATGCCGTTGCCTTTGGGCATCGCCACCAGCAGCACAACGGCAATCGGCAGCTCATGTTGAACGGGCAATTGTTCTAGCACTTGAGCCTGACTGGTATCTGCGCCTAGCTCGGCCAGCCACCAGTGCCCTTGCCCATCCATCGCAATGAAGCGATCGCCAGCCCCCAGCCGCAAGACGCGACACAGGTAATGATGTTGCTCTGGCGTCAAACTTAGGTGGGGCGGCAGCAGTTGGGAGGGGGCGATCGCCAATCGCTGTAATTGCACCACGCCAACCGCCTAGTCTTGCAACACTAAATCGTCAAAATATTCATTGTCGATCGACGTCCGCACCAAAAACATGCAGCCGCCAGTCGTGGAAGGAGCATGATTTGAGGTCGATTTAGAGCGAAGGTAATCGCCCGCCTTATAGGTCGCACTATCAATTACTAAATCGCCTTCTAGCAGATAAATTTCTTCATCTGAGGTGTGGCGATGCAGCGGATACTGCACCCCTGGCTCTGCGCGCACCAATGCTGTTGCCTCTCGCTTAGCCAAATCTAGATGTTCTTCCTCTAACTCAGGACAGTCTGCCAAGGCACTCTGCATCAGCTGACGTTCAGTATCGCTCAGCAGATCAAAGGCATCTGAAGTCACCAGATCGCAAGGGCAAAGTTCGTCGCTCATAGTCCATAAATATATCTTGATCTATCCTAGCTTGAGCACGAGCAGCAGTATGTCACAGCGGGTACGACTTGAAAGGTGACAGTTGAAAAGTGACAGTCGAGAACCGAATGGAACCTGTCACCGAACCCTCCGAGAAGCCCCTGGCTTCAGACATGGGGAGGGATAGGAGCGGCTGTTGAGGGGTTCAATGCCCCGAAAACAGCCAATCTTAGTAGCCATATTGCTTATCACTTGTG
>CASBQX010000168.1 GCA_949127925.1 Synechococcales cyanobacterium PMM_0002 | reverse complement strand
GGGGATGACGGTGATTGTGACGGATCATCATGATCTGCCGCCTCAGCTGCCGCCGGCTCATGCCATTTTGAACCCGAAGCTGATTGACGAGACGTCGCCCTATCGGGGGGTGGCGGGGGTGGGGGTCGCGTATATTTTGGCGGTGTGTTTGGCGCAGGGGATGAACCGGGCGCAGGATTTGACAGGGCCTATGCTGGAGCTGTTTACGCTGGGCACGATTGCGGATCTAGCACCGCTGACGGGGGTGAATCGGCGCTGGGTGCGGCGGGGGCTGAAGCTGTTGCCGCAGTCGCAGTTGGCCGGGATACAGGCGTTGGTGCATGTAGCAGGATTGAATAATGGGCAGGAGGCGCTGAAGCCGGAGGCGATCGGGTTTCGCTTGGGGCCTCGGATCAATGCGGTGGGGCGGATTGCAGATCCGCAAATTGTAATTGAGCTATTGACGACGGATGATCCGCAGCGGGCGCTGGAGCTGGCAAACCAGTGCGAGGAGGTGAACCAACTGCGGCAGCGGCTGTGTGAGCTAATTGAGCAGGAGGCGATCGCCTGGGTGGAACAAAGTTCATTCGATGTGCTCAACGATCGGGTGCTACTGGTGGTGCATCCCAATTGGCACCATGGGGTGATTGGGATTGTGGCCTCGCGGTTGGTTGAGCGCTATGGGGTGCCTGTATTCATTGCTACCTATGAAGACCAGGAGCAGCATCTGGTGCGCGGTTCGGCGAGGGGTATCCCAGAATTTAATGTGTTTGAGGCGTTGCAGTGCTGCGATGACTTGATGGAAAAATATGGCGGGCATCGGGCGGCGGGTGGTTTTTCGCTGAAGGCGGAGTATCTGGATGAGGTGCGATCGCGCCTGCGCATTTTTGCCAATATGCACCTACAGCCCCAGTATCTCAAGCCTTTAGTTAGCATCGACGCTCAGGCGACGCTGAGCCAAATTAATTTGGCGCTGTTTAAGCAAATTGATCAGCTGCATCCCTGTGGCATCGAAAACGCAGATCCGGTATTTTGGACGCCGAATGTGCGAATTGTGGATCAACGGCTGATCGGGCGGGATCAGTCGCATTTGAAGCTAACCCTGGCTGAGGATGGCTACCCCGGCACGATTAAGGCGATCGCATGGCGCTGGGGTGAATATTATCCGCTGCCGGGTCGGGTGGATATTGCCTATCGGCTGCGGCTGAATGAGTGGAAGGGTGAGAAGAATGTGGAACTGGAGCTAGTGGGGGTGCGATCGCCCGAGTCTGTGCCCGAGTCTGTGCCCGAGTCTGTGCCCGAGTCTGGGAGAGAGACCCTGGAGTTGCCGCTGCTGGTGCAGGAGGAAGGCGATCGCTACCCAGACAGCCCGGTGGCCGATCCTGCTAATTTGTCAGCAGCAGACTCTCCGAATTTCTTGGCCAGTGAGGGGCGATCGGCAGAGCCGGAGCTAGAGGACAAGAGCGATCAGGCCGATAGGCTGACGGGGGTAACGTTCTATTTCAACAAGCGCAAGTACCTGTGCCGGATTGCCGTCGGGCAAGGCGAGCGAGAGCTACACATTTACAATCCGGAGGGGCATCTGCTAGCCGTACAGCCGCAGCAAGCATGGGGCTGGTTGGGACAACGCCGCGAGGATGCCCAGCAGGTGGATGTGTCGCAGTCTTATTACTTCAATCTGATTCGGGCAGCCCTGAATGCGCTGGAAATTGAGGAGAAGTCTGACCTGCTCCAAAAAAAAGATCGGCTAATTGTTGAAAAAGACCAGCAAATTAGCACGCTGACTCAACAGCTGAATTTGCTCCAGCAACAGCTTGGTCAACTTTCTGTAGAGCAACAGCAGCAGTTTCAGGCGCTGCAAGCCAATTTGCAGCAGCACGAGGCCACGATTCAACAGCAAGAAACCCAGATTGGCAACTTGCAGGCTCATGGGTTCACGTAGTTCGCCTGAAGGATGCGACACATTCTGTAGGGGCATAGCACTGCCATGCCCTACTTGGCAGAATGCAATGGGCAGGCGATCTAGTAAGACATCTTCTGTATTACCCTTAGAGTCCATTGGTCAACGTCCAACTTGCCGGATCTTATGCTTGTCTCCACCCGCCGCTTTAGTGTTTTACTTGGACTTGCCCTGCTGCTGGGCAGCCCCGCGCCAGGGCTGGCTCAGATTACTATTCCGCGAGAGGGTAGCCCGGTTGAAGCCGGTGTACCAGAGATGAGCCGGGGCATTCAGCTGATTCAAAATGGTCAACTAGATGCTGCGATCGCGGCCTTTCAGCAGGCTACCCAAGCTAACCCACGGCTGGCTCCGGCCTACTACAATTTGGGTTTGGCATTGCGGCAAAAGAGCGACCTCCAGGCGTCGGCCACGGCTTTTTATCAGGCGACGCAGGCCGATCCGGGATTTGCGCTGGCGTTTGCTAATTTGGGAGCGGCGCTGCTAGAAGGCAGCAATTTAGATTTGGCGGGGCAATATTTGCAGCGCGCCACTCAGCTCGATCCCAACCTAGGCATTGCCTATTACAATTTGGGGCTGGTGCGACGGCGGCAGGGCAGTCAACCCCAAGCGATCGCCGCACTCCAACAGGCGGCTCGGCTTAGCCCCAGCGCGGCTGAGCCGTCTTACCATCTCGGCCTAATTTATGACGAACAGCGGCAACCGTCAGAGGCAATTCGTTCATTTGAACGGGCGATCGCCATCAACCCTCGCTATGCCGAAGCCCACTACAGTTTGGGTTCGGTGCTAATGCAGCAGGGAGACCTCAACCGGGCGCTCCAGGCATTCCGGCGCTCTGCCGAAGCCAACCCTAGCTATGCCAATGCCTACTATGGGGCGGGGCTGGTCTTCTTGCGCCAAAACAATTACCCCGAAGCGCGACGCGTCTTTCAATATGCCCAAACCCTGTATAGCTCTCAGGGCAACAGCCGCTGGGCGGCTAGCGCGGCTCAGCTATTGCAGCAGGCTCAAAGCCAGATTCGTTAATCACCCCAACTACAGCAGACGACCTATGGGAGCGAACAGCCGCTCGCTCCCATAGGTCGCGTGATGCGCTTATGCCGTGGCTAGAGCAGGTTCGGGGCGTTTGCTGTTGCGAATACCGGCGATCGCCTCAGCGTAGTCGGGGGCGTTGAACACCGCAGAGCCAGCTACGATCGCATTTGCGCCCGCTTCTAGCACCTGCCAGGTGTTGTTGATTTTTAGGCCGCCGTCTACTTCAATCCAGGGGTCTAGACCGCGCTCATCGCACATTTGGCGCAATTGGCGAATTTTGGGCACCATGCCAGGGATAAAGCTCTGACCGCCAAACCCAGGGTTAACGCTCATAATCAGCACCAAGTCGCACAGTTCCAATACATACTCAATCAGCTCCAGTGGGCTACCCGGATTCAACACCACCCCAGCCTTCTTACCCAATTCCTTAATTTGACCCAAGGTGCGATGCAGGTGAGGCGACGCATTGTGCTCCGCATGGACGTAGATATGATCGGCACCCGCTTTAGCAAAATCCGCTACGTATTTTTCGGGTTCCACAATCATTAAGTGAACATCCAGCGGCTTTTGGGTATAGGGGCGAATGGCTTCAACAATCAAAGGACCAATGGTAATGTTGGGGACAAAGCGGCCATCCATCACATCTACATGAATCCAGTCGGCTCCGGCTTTGTCTATCGCAGAAATTTCCTCACCCAGGCGACTGAAATCTGCTGATAGGATAGATGGAGCAATTACGATGGGCTTGCTGGGCGAGGTTGGGGTCATAGGGGTAAGTTCTCCTGGGATGCTGCGTGGTATTCAGTTTAACAAAATGTCACCCCTCCTCTTGAGCACCGTCCGTCAGATTATCCAAAACTTCAAATTTACAGGTTGTGGAGAGAAAAACATGGCTCAGCGCCATAGAGTAAAGCGGTTTGGATGGTTGGTGGGTGGCACGCTGCTTGCCTTAGCCAGTGCTCCTGTCCTAGCATTGGTCAACTCAATGGACGAGGGTGGCATTGATGTGCGCCGCCTTCAGGCACCGCCTTACAATTTGACGGGTCGCAAAATTGCCATTGGGCAAGTCGAGATTGGCCGTCCGGCACAGTTTGGGTTAGACAAGGTGGCGGCAGGAAATTTTGTCGTTAATCTAGGGCGGCTATTTTACCGAGATGGGTTGGCTAGCCCGAACGACTATGTTGATCCCCATGCGGCCAATGTCGCCAGCATTATGGTCAGCAGCGATAAATTTTTGCAGGGGGTGGCTCCTGATGCTCGGCTTTATTCAGCTGCAAGTGGATTTGAACAGCAAGGGGGGCAGGCGGAAGAATGTCTGGCCTCCCAAACGGTGGCTCTGCAAAACGGCGATGACGTGCGGGCAATTAACTTTAGTTTTGGCGAGTCGCTGGCTCAAGACCCTCGACCCAACGCGGTGTTGGATGGCAATGCGCTGCTAACTCAGTGCATTGACTGGTCTGCTAATCAACACAATGTGCTGTATGTGATTGCGGGTAACCAAGGCCGGGGTGGGATTCCCATTCCTACCGATAACTTTAATGGCATGACGATCGCCAATTCTAGCGAGGTGAATGGCGTTTTTCGCAAGGTTAGCTCGTTTGACTTGGGCAGTGAGCCGCCGCCAATTTACAATCGCGCTGCCGAGCCAGAAAGCAATGTGGGCGATCGCCGCTCAGTTAGCCTGATGGCTCCTGGCACCAGCATTCCTACCATCGAACCAGATGGAACGCCAAGCAACCCAGCAGGGACGGGCACCAGTTTTGCCGCACCTCATGTCACTGCAATGGTGGCCTTGGTTCAAGAATATGGCGATCGCCAAATCCGTGAAAAGCAGGCCAACTGGAGCCTAGATGCTCGTCGCAATGAAGTGATCAAAGCCATTTTGATGAACTCGACGGACAAAGTGCAAGATCCAGGCGATGGTCTCCTGTTGGGCATGACCCGCACGGTAGTCGATCAACGCAACGTCGGTTGGCTGCAATCTGATGCCTACGCCGACCAAGCAATTCCGCTCAACGCCAGCATGGGCACTGGGCACTTGAATGCCTACCGAGCCATTTTGCAGTTTAGCCCTGGTCAGTGGAGTTCGGCAGCGGCGGTGCCTGCCATTGGCTGGGACTACAGCAGCGTAGGCACCACCAACGATGTGCCCAAACACCAGGACTACGTGATTCAGCAGCCCCTAAAAGCAGGCAGCTACGTGGCGGCCACGTTGGCCTGGAACCGCGTTGTCAACCTCAACGATGCCAATCGAAATGGGCTGTTTGATGTGGGCGAAACCTTTGAAGACAAAGGGTTAAACAACCTGGATATTTACCTGATGCGAGCAGATGATAACGATGTAGATGATGCCGTTTGGTCGTCTGTCAGCCAGGTCGATAGCGTTGAGCACATTTTCCATCCGGTAGCCGCCGCTGGGCGCTACAAAATTCGCGTCGTCTATCGCGATCGCGTCAACGAAAAAACGCAGCCCTATGCCCTAGCTTGGTGGACGACCTCAGCCCCATAGGTGGGAAGGGAATTAGATTGAATAAGTTTTGAGTTTTGAGTTGGGCGATCAATCCAAAACTTAAACCAAGTCCACGTTGAGAACTGTAGTTTTAGCCCTCACCCCCAGCCCCTCTCCCAAAGGGCGAGGGGAGCCGGAAAAGCTCTCAAAGTCCCTCTCCTTGGGGCTACCGTGTACACACAAGTCCGTCTAGACTGGATTTGAGGCTTTTAGGAGAATGCTAAACATGGACAACCCGATCTTAATTCACGCTCAACAAGTCGGACGAAAAGCCTTTGGAG
>CASBQX010000167.1 GCA_949127925.1 Synechococcales cyanobacterium PMM_0002 | reverse complement strand
GCTGGCATTAACGTAGTTAACCCGCTCTTGCAAAGCATGGGACAGCAAACCTTTGAGGGCGGCCACAACGACAGGCTGGCTTTCGCTATTGGCCAGTTCGCCCTGGAGCCGCACGTTGAGCGACTCGACTCGGCCTCCGGTCAACTGGCTAATCATATTGCCTAGGGTTTCGGCAAGGCGCAGGTAGGGGCGCAGCTTTTCGAGCAGGTCGGGGCGCAGGCCGGGAATGTTGACGGCAGAGCGAGCCGGTAGCCCCAGCAGCACATCGCGGATTTGCTCGGCCACGTCGATCGCCACGTTGGCTTGGGCTTCTTCGGTAGAGGCTCCTAGGTGGGGGGTGAGGATAATTTCTTTACCGAGGGCTTTCAAAGGGGATTCGCCCAATGGCTCGGTTTCGTATACATCCAGTGCGGCACCGCCGAGTCGGCCTTCTTGTAGGGCGATCGCCAGCGCTTCTTCGTCAATAATGCCGCCCCGAGCGCAGTTGATGATCCGGGCGGTGGGCTTCATTTTGGCGATCGCCTCTTTGCCAATCAGGTGATAGGTTTCTGTGGTTTTGGGCAAGTGCAGCGTAATGTAGTCTGCTTCGCGAAACAGCATATCTAGCTCTACCAATTGGCAACCGAGTTGTTCTGCTCGCTCATTCGAGAGAAATGGGTCGTAGGCCAACAGCCGCATTCCCATCGACCGCGCTACCGTGGCGACGTGGGAACCAATTTTGCCTAGCCCCATGACGCCGAGGGTTTTCTTATATACTTCAACGCCAGTAAAACTGCTGCGATTCCACTTGCCACTTTTCACCGACACATTGGCATCAGGAATAAAGCGTGACATCGACAGCATCATGGCGATCGCGTGCTCGGCGGCGGCAATGGTGTTGCCTTCGGGCGAGTTGACCACCAAAATGCCCCGGCGGGTGGCAGCAGGCACGTCCACATTATCGACCCCAACCCCGGCTCGCCCAATAATTTTGAGCTGTTTGCCGGCATCAATCATGGCCTGGGTCACACGAGTGCCCGAGCGAATCATCAGCGCATCGTACTCCGAGATAATCTGCACCAGCTGCTCGGGTGACAGATCGGTTTTGATGTCTACCTGAGCGACTTGAGAGAGAATGTCGATTCCAACTTGATCGATCGGATCCGAAACAAGAACCTTAGGCATGATGGGCTGGCGCTAGCAAAGAATTTACAACTCTGGCCAAATAGTCAAGCTATGGATGACCCGCACAAGAGTTTTGTACCGACAGCCATTTTACTGCCAAAAGTGTGTGCGACTTAGCAGACGCCCGAAAAGTTTTCGGTTTTTTGCCAAATGCCTGCTCAGCCCGACCTTCAGCTAAATCCGTTGGCGCTACAGTGCCCCAATTTAGTCATTTTTACAAAACTCTTATCAAAAACACCCCAGCATTGGCAACTTTTTGTTATATTTGTTTACATAAAGCAACATAAAGCTACACGAGGTTCAGATGACACTTCTACTCACCATTCTTTTCGCTGTAGGTTGGGTTGCCGTTGCCCTGATTGGGACGCAAGCCTATTTCCGAGGCGAACAGTCTAAGCCAATTCACGAACGCAACTGGCGCTCCGACTCGTTCGAGCAAATTGCCACCGCTCTGACTGGAACTGGAATCGACTATGGCGATCGCGTTCCTGCTTTCCAGGTTGTAGACGCTTATAGCAGCCGCCAACTGCCTCAGTAGAGGTATCGGACGTTGATTGGTCGGGCTTTGATTTAGAGTCTGTCAAACCTTGGAATTTAGTCGATAGCTCCTTTATCGCTAGAGATTTAACCAAGCCGCTCTCAGCTCTGCTCAAGCAGCCTCAAAGATTTAGTCTGTGAAATTTGCGCTCTAAATTTTGGACTTTAGAGTCACGTTTCAACTCTCTCAGAATGAATCTTTCAATCTGCTTGGTTTGCAAGAGCCGGAAAGTAAATGCGCTCCCCTCACCTTTTGATCAAAAGGATGGGGGAGTTTTTTTATGATGAAGCGGCAACGCTATCAGGAAACCCCACGACTTTGCGGTCAAAATATAGATTGGACAGACTTGCTTTGCCTTGAATTGCTTTGCCTTAAATAATAGAAATACCGGATCGGTGAGACTAGGCTTGTAGGAATTGGGTGAGCAGTCGCTGTAGTCCCGGTAGTTACAACAGAAGCTGAGGATATTACTTAGGAATGAGAATTAAATAACTCCGCCATTCTTCTGTAGGGGCGAACGGCTGTTCGCCCCTACCAGCAATCAAATTCCCGATTTTATTAAATCCATAATCCTTAGTGACTGAGTGTTAATCGGTACAAACTAAAACGGATTAATTTTTACTCCTTTCGTTTTCTCCTTCATGCGTTACCAAATTAATCACACCCTCAGCTATACGTACGATCGCCCGGTCACGCTGGCTCCTCATCGAGTCCGACTGTTGCCGCGTAGCGATGTAACGCAGGCAGTGCGCTCTTATTCTCTGGCGGTCAGCCCACTACCGACTCAAATTGGCGAGAACCTCGATTTGGACGGCAGCAGTTTGCTACTGCTCTATTTCTCAGACGAGCCAATTGAGGCTTTTACGATTACCGTTGCGTCAGAAGTAGAAACCTTTCGCAGCAATCCCTTTGCATTTTTGCTAGAACCCTGGGCCACCTATTTGCCGATAGACTATCCCATGTCGCTGCTGGCACAACTACAGCCTTATTTGGGGGGTCAAGGGCTGAGCTTTGCGTCTGTAGACCCGGTGGCAGTTCAGCTGGCGCAAGAAATTTTGCACAATACAGATAGTAGCGTCATCGCGTTTTTGACAGCCCTGAATCAGCGGATTTACGACGCCTGCGACTATGTGATTCGGGAGACAGGCGAACCGTTTTCACCGGGAATGACCTGGACAAAACAGGCGGGTTCTTGTCGTGATTTTGCCGTGCTATTTATGGAAGTGTGTCGCGCGGTCGGGCTGGCGGCTCGATTTGTCAGTGGCTACCACGAAGGTGATCCAGATTGGACAGACCGCCATCTCCATGCGTGGGTAGAAGTCTATTTGCCAGGAGCGGGCTGGCGCGGATATGACCCGACCCAAGCCCTGGCGGTAGGCGATCGCTATATTCCTCTGAGTGCTAGCCCTTATTCGCGCAATGCGGCTCCCATTGCTGGGGCGCTCAAAACGGGGGTCGGGGCGCACGCTGAAATGAGCTACAAATTAGACATTACCCCCCTGGGATAGGGTGATGTAGCCATTCTTCTGTAGGGGCGAACGGCCGTTCGTCCCTACCAGCAATCAAATTCCCGATCTGATTAAATCCATATCCCTAAGGTAGCTGGCAGAATTTGCGATCGCGATCGCTCTGTGGGTCTTGCCAAGAAAAGGCAAAATGGCTAATCGAATCAATTTGAGGCGCAACCTGACGAATCGCCTGCATTTGCACCTCTAGTGAGGGGCGATTGCTGACGGGCTTTCCCCAGGTTCCAGCTAGCACGGGCATGACTTTAGTCCCCGCTGGTGCCATAGAGAGGAC
Source organism: Synechococcales cyanobacterium PMM_0002 (assembly GCA_949127925.1). Classification (GTDB taxonomy): domain Bacteria; phylum Cyanobacteriota; class Cyanobacteriia; order Elainellales; family Elainellaceae; genus CASBQJ01. The sequence goes on along the minus strand of CASBQX010000167.1, from coordinate 1,245 downwards.
GCGCTGCACCTGGCGCACAATGCAGCTGGCATTGCCACAGGTGCTGTAGGCCATCGGGTGCCACTCTAGCGCTGCCGGAAACCGATCCCAAAACTGCAACCGCGAGTCATAGCTAGAGGTGCCAATCATCTGGTTGCCTTCTGGGAAAAACACGACCCCAGCCGGAATCCCTCGCTGCGCGGCTGGTGAAACCCCTGTATTTAAAAAATCCAGCACGCCTTGAAAGGCATGAGATAGCGAAAGCTGCCACAGCTGAGTTTCAATGAACGGTCGTCGCTGTTCAGGGGTAGCGGTGGCATATCCAGGATTGGCCGCGAAACCTTGCCACTGCGGGGCAATATCTTGCGGATATCGCGTAGACATGTCGGCAATATCTTGTGTGGTAATCGAACCGCGCTGGAGGAAGCGTCGGATCAGATCTAGCCCACTGGGGTTGAGGGCGCGTTGCAGTAGAGCCTGCTGTGACGCTGGGCCATAGATCCACAAATCTTGAACCCGGCTGGCAATCGAAGCCTGTCCTGTACCCTTGGGATAGCGGATGTAGTCGAATAACACACCATCCGGTCGGCGGCGCGTTACGGCTTGAGCCAAGGTATAGAAATCTGCTTTGGCTTGGGGGCTATAGGGATCAATAAATATCTCGTCAGGGTTGATTGCACCCGTGCTTTCGGCCATTAGGCTATTTTGGCCTCGGCCATTCACCGCGAGACTTTGTTGAGCACCAGGACGCTGGGCGTAGGTGTAGCCAAAGTTCAGGCTAAACATCCAGGCGTAGACCTTCATGCCGCGATCGCGTCCTTTTTCGATCACCTCGGCCAATAGGTCTCGATCCTCAAACCCAGGAGCGCGGACTACAGACGACCACGGCGTTGGGTTATCGTTGCGCGGCAATAGCACCTGCCCGCCGCCAAACGCCTCAATATAAACCTGGCTATAGCCTCGGTTGACCATCTGATCTAATAGATACTCTATCCCCCCGTTGCGGGCATCACAGGGGTAAAGCCGCACCCAAACTGCTTGATTTTGCAGCCAGGTTTGGCTACGGCAGCGCTGCATCCGATCGCCATGCTGCCGAATTAGGTTCTCGTAGGCACGCGTAGCGCGGCGATCGCCCCGCAGCGACTCCACCAACAGCGCTTGCTTTTGGGTAATCTCTTCTGCCGAAAAATTACAGTAGGGTGCCACCTGCGCCTGCGCGACCTGACTCCCCGGAGCCAGCCAGCCAGCGGCTAGTAATATTACCAG
>CASBQX010000166.1 GCA_949127925.1 Synechococcales cyanobacterium PMM_0002 | reverse complement strand
GCTGCCGCAACTGGGCAAGTGATAGGGCTGCGTGGCATGGCGGCGCTCCTGATGGGCACGGGTTGCGGCGATGACCAGAGCGGGTTCAGCTCCGGGTTGAAGCTGAAAGGTGGCCTGTGTCACCAACCGACTGGCATCTCCCTGCAAGGCAGAGGTGCGATACCGATAGTCTAAATTGCTGGGCAGCAGCGTTTGCAGCGAACCATCAGTTGTGAGCACCTGTGTAGTGGCCAAAATGTCTGCGGTGCAGGCGGTGTGTGCTCCAGCGTTCATGACTACGGCTCCGCCCACAGTGCCGGGAATCCCGACTGCCCATTCTAGCCCTTGCCAGCCTCGTTCTGCGGCCTGCTGAGCCAATCGTGGCATCGGTTCTCCGGCAGCGGCGATCAATTGCCCGGTGCGGTCGTCAAACTGGGTGTGTCGCAGATAGCGGGTGCAGATGATTAGACCAGGTAAGCCGCGATCGCTCACCAATAGGTTAGATCCAGCTCCTAGCATCATGAAAGGTAGCCCTTCACCCTGGGCCCAGGTCACACTGGCGCGCAGATCGTCTAGGGTGCGAGGCGTCACAAACCATTCGGCAGGCCCACCCACTCGGTAGGACGTAAACCCAGCCAGTGAGACTTGGGGTTTAATCAAGCAATCTGTATTGGGCAGGCGTAGGGGGATAGAGTCCATCCCTAAGTGCGGTTGGCAGCGCTGAGCCGAACCGTGAGATCCGACTCGATGGTCTATTGCGATCAAGCCGCCAGCTCCTTTTTCAACACGGGGGGACTGCTCAAAAGAAGATGGGTCAGGGACGGTCATAGCCTGAAAAGTTTGGACAACAGATTAACGTTAATTTTACTCAGGTTGAGCCTGCTCCTGCTGCTGATAGGCATCAATCAAATCTGGAATCACCCGATTTAGATTGCCAGCTCCTAAAAAGATGGCCAAGTCTCCTGGCTCTAGTGCGGTGGCCAAGAAATCGGAAACGTCGCTTAAGCTGGGCTGGAACACAACGTTGGGGTGATGTTCGGCGATCGCCTCTGCCATCTGCTGACCTGTGATATCGACCAGGTTAGATTCACCTGCACTATAAATCTCGGTCGTCACCACCAGGTCAGCTTCGCCAAATGACCGAGCAAATTCTTGTAAAAATGTTTTGGTGCGGCTGTAGCGATGCGGCTGAAAAATAGCCACTACCCGGCGTGGTTGGTCGGCAGCTCCCGACTGCACCCGCAGCCGAGCCGCAGACAGCGTCGCTTGAATTTCGCTGGGGTGGTGGGCGTAGTCATCAATAAACAAAATCTGATTGGCTTCACCCCGACGCTCAAAGCGACGACGTGCGCCTTCAAACCCTTGTAACCCATTGGCAATTTGTTCAAAGCTCAGGTTCAACATGCGCCCCACCGCCACCGCCGCTAAGGCATTGCTCAGGTTATGCCGCCCTAACAGCGAGATTTTGAGGTATCCCAAAGGCTTGCCGCGCTCCCAAACGCGAGCGACAGTGCCCCCCGACTGGCAGGTGATTTGATCGACCGTGTAGTCGGCTGATCGTTCTGGATAGAGGCTGTAGCTCACAGTTGTAGGCAATTCTTGCCGCACCAGATCACAATCCCAGCAGCCCACTAGAGCCTTGCAGTTGCTGGCAAATGCCTGAAAGATTTGCACGACTTCATCCACGCTGGCGTAGTGGTCGGGATGGTCGAGTTCAATATTGGTAATGACGCCAATTTCGGCAGATAGCTTTACCAGCGACCCGTCTGATTCATCGGCTTCGGCTACCAGATAAGGCCCTTCCCCGGTGCGGGCGTTGCCCTCCCAGGCGCTGACTTCGCCACCCACCACAATCGTTGGATCTAGCCCTGCCCGCATCAGCAGATAGCCGATCATGCTGCTGGTGGTGGTTTTCCCGTGGGTGCCTGCGATCGCGATCCCCCGATATTCGTGCATTAACGCCGCCAGCAAATCAGAGCGATGGAAGATAGGGCAGCCCAAATCGAGAGCGGCGCGATATTCAGAGTTGTTGCAGTTAATGGCGGTTGAGCAAATCACCTGCGGCAGGCTGTGTGCCTCCTGTGCCACCAGCGATCGCGGCTCCGTGGTCGCCAGACTTGCCACTGCCCCACCGACTTGCAGCGGCAGCGCCTCAGGTAGCGAACTCTCTGTCGAATTGAAAAACTCCAGATTGGTTGCATCTTGACTTAAGAAAATATGAGCACCCTGTTCCTGAAGGCGCTTCGTCATATGATTGAGGCAAATATCTGAGCCAGACACTGGCAAACTTCTCTTTGCCAACACATAGGCAAGTGCCGACATGCCAATGCCACCAATACCGATGAAATGAAACGGTTTCCCGCTGAGATCGACAGGATTCAGCATTCTAGCTCCTCACACACCACACCAAACTAATATCACGCGATATCATAGCAAGAATTATTTATTCTGCGATATAGCTACGTTGAACCGGGTAATTTCACGGAATCATCGCCCAATGATCGCCTCCAAAATCATGAACTCCCCGCTCGCTAAAATAGCTGAACTTTTAATATAAGAATGCCCCAAGCATACGTGAAATATCGGTCGGTTCTGTCCTCATCGGTCTCTGAATTTCTAACGTTTCAGTTTTCAATTTTCTAACTCCGGCATCGAAAATCAATCACAACATGGAGAAATTTGAGTTTCTATGCCTTTCTAAACCGCTGCTTAAACCGCTTCAGACGCCATGAACTGTATGCAAAGACGGGCTATTTTGGGAGGGACGTTTAACCCTCCTCACCTAGGGCATTTAGCAGTAGCGGCAGTGGCCTTAGACCAAGCTGCCTTGCACCAGGTGATTTGGGTGCCTGCGGGTCAACCTCCTCACCGTACCATTGACCCCTTGACCAAACTGCCCCATCGCTTGGAGATGCTTCGGCTGGCGATCGCCCCTTATCCTGCCTTTAGCCTTTCAACTGTAGATTGCGATCGCGCCTCTCCCTCCTATGCCGTCCACACCCTGCTAAAGCTTCAGCGTCAATACCCAGCCAGCCACTGGTACTGGATTATTGGCCTTGATGCCTTTCAAACACTACCGCGTTGGTATCGCCGCTTAGAGCTAATCCCTCAATGTACTTGGTTGGTCGCTCCAAGACCGATTAACCCAAGCCAAGCTAAGTCAGCCCAACCGGGGCAGTTGACCCACCCCCAGCCAGGTCAACTGCCCCACAATGCTCAAGCAGACCCGCTAACCCTAGCCAGTCGAGATCTGCAAAATAACCTAGAAGGCAGTAATCCTACTGTTGTTTCAACTGTTTCAACCCAAGCAGTAGTTTACTCGCCCGTCTCTGAAAACTCTTCACACGTCTGCTGTCAGCAAGTCGTTCAACAGCTCGCCTCGCAGCAGATTGAAATCCAGTGGCAATTGCTAGACATGCCGCCCCTGAATATTTCTTCTAGCTTGATCCGCCAGCAATTGGGCGATCGCCGCTCAATCTCAACCCTCGTCCCGGCCGCCGTTGAAGCCTATATTCGACAGCACCAGCTCTACGAGCCATTATCCTAATGCTGGCGTCAAACCCTAAAGCTGGCTTGAAAATTGAGAATTGCTGCTTTTCGCCCCCATCCTTGAGCGAGTAACTCTTAAAAGTGTATGATCTGTTTCAACAATGGCGGTTATGTAGTGTAAAGAGGGCAAGACGCAAGTGATTAGAGTAGCGATCAACGGCTTTGGGCGCATCGGCCGTAACTTTATGCGATGCTGGCTTGGCCGAGAAAACAGCAGCTTTGAAATTGTCGCAGTGAACGACACGTCTGATCCCCGAACCAATGCTCACCTGCTCATGTATGATTCCATGCTCGGGAAGATGGATGCCGACATTAGCGCAGATGAGAATACGATTACGGCAAACGGCAAAGTCGTCAAATGCGTTTCTGATCGTAATCCTCTCAATCTGCCTTGGGGCGAGTGGGATGTGGACTTGGTCATTGAGTCCACGGGTGTTTTTACCAGCATGGAAGGTGCCTCTAAGCACATCCAGGCAGGTGCCAAAAAAGTGCTAATTACGGCTCCAGGCAAAGGCGATGACGGTACCTTCGTCTATGGGGTCAACCACCACAACTATGACCACAAGAAGCACACCGTAATCAGCAACGCCAGCTGTACCACAAACTGCCTAGCCCCGGTCGTCAAAGTGCTCCACGAAAGCTTTGGCATCATTAAGGGTACGATGACCACGACCCACAGCTACACAGGCGACCAGCGGCTGCTAGATGCTAGCCACCGGGATGTGCGTCGGGCCCGGGCAGCCGCACTCAACATCGTCCCTACTACGACTGGTGCTGCCAAAGCCGTGGCGTTAGTCATCCCTGAAATGGCCGGAAAGCTAAACGGGATCGCGCTGCGGGTGCCTACCCCCAACGTGTCTGTTGTCGATTTAGTGGTGCAAGTTGAAAAGCAAGTCATTACCGAGCAGGTCAATGAAGCGCTGAAGGCAGCCGCTGAAGGCCCACTCAAGGGTATCCTAGCCTACAGCGAGCTAGAGCTAGTATCCTGCGACTATCGTGGCAATGATGCGTCGTCTATCATCGACTCTTTCCTAACGATGGTGATGGGTGGCGACATGATTAAGGTGATTGCCTGGTACGACAACGAATGGGGCTACAGCCAGCGTGTGGTAGACCTAGCCGAACTCGTCGCCGATAAATGGGAAGCCTAGAGCAGCGTTGATTCTGGGAACTGTGAATTAAAACAGACCCAAAAGGCTTGTGTCAAGGGAAAGTTTCACCCTTGACACAAGCCTCTTGGATTTTAAAGAAATGAAAATTTACTCTTCTTGAGCTAGATCGGGAGCTTCAAATTTGTACCCGACGCCTCGCACCGTTTGGATCAGTGCCGGTTGACTGGTGTCAATTTCAATTTTTTTGCGGATTTGCCCAATGTGTACATCTACAACGCGCTGATCTCCAACATATTCGTAATCCCACACTTTCTGAATCAGTTCAGCTCGCCGCCACACTCGGCCAGGGTGGCTCGCCAAGAAATGGAGCAGGTCAAACTCTAGCGCCGTTAGCAGGATTTGCTCTTGATTGATGCTCACTTCACGGCTGACGGGATCGATGGCTAGCCCGTTGAACGTTAAACACTTATGTTCTGCTTCGGTAATTGGGCGCTTACGCTTGAGAACAGCTTGAACCCTAACTTCTAGTTCCCCGAGACTGAACGGCTTCGTTAAATAATCATCGGCACCTTGAGAGAAACCGCGAATTTTATCGGCTTCGTCTGCGCGACTGGTGAGCATTAACACAAACACGCCTGTGCGACTCTGCATTTCCTGGCAAAGGTTGTAGCCAGTTGCGTCTGGTAAGTTCACATCTAGAATGACCAGATCGGGATTGAACTGCTCAAAGACCGCCATTGCTCCTTTCCCGTCCTCAGCAGACTCTACCTGGTAGCTATGCTTCGATAGGAAGCGGTGGATGAGAGTACGAATATGTTGATCGTCATCAACGACGAGAATCTTGGCTGAAGCCATGGCTGTAACCTTATGTCGAGGAGTAAAGGGACGTTAAGAATTTCAAATCAAGCTTAAAGATAGATTGAGTCAATTCTTAGGAAGGGATTAGGCGTTCCGGGCTGAAGGAACGGTCTAATTACGTAAGATGAAACTATGCACCCAGTATATTAAGCAGCCGCTAAGACAATTATCAGCACAAAATCTAGCAATGGCCAGTGGCTATGCTAGAAGATTTAGGTGCGCTTAGAGCCGAAAACTGCTTGATTAAGCTTTCACTGCCTTCAGTTTGCTAAACCCAAACAGCCCGCTACACTAATGGCAATGGGGCAAGCGGCGAATGCACTGAGCAGTTACTTGGACTTGGTAGTGAGTAAAACAACGGCTAGTTGCATCTTAGCTAACGAAACATAGATTCACATAGAATTTGAGGTAGGCTGGCCATTTAGCTATTGTAGGGTTTAGCTTAGGTTAGTGGGGTTTGTCAGTTTCTCGCTTAAAGCCTATTGCGGCTGTTACTGGATTTATGATAATCGACTATCGCGGGGGTCTTCTGGAGGTTGTAGATGAGTGAGATGAGTCACTACGAGAAACTGGGCGTCAGTGAGGCATCCTCGTTTGAGGAAATTCAGGAAGCGCGAAATCGGTTGTTGCAGGAGCAGGGAGGCGATCGCCGTCAATCGGAGTCGATTGAGGCCGCCTATGATGCCATCTTGATGGATCGGTTACGGCAACGCCAAGAAGGAAAGATTAAGGTTCCTGATCGGATTCGGTTTCCAGAAAAGCTGGTAGAACCGCCTCCAGACTTTACCCCAGCCCCAGCCAAGAAGGCTTCTGCTTGGTTACAGCGCTTTTTAGATACGCCTAGCCGCAAAGACATTTTGCTGCCTGCTGGCCTGTTTTTAGGCGCTAGTCTTTTGAGCTTTTCGTCTCCTCCGGTGGCGCTGGCGCTGGGAGTCGGGTTTAACTTTTATTTTCTTAACCGCAAAGAAAATAAGTTTGGTCGAGCGTTTTTATTAACGCTGGCGGGATTGGTCGTTGGGGTGTTGACGGGGCTATGGTTGGCGGAACTGCTAGCGCCTCAGCTGCTGGCGGCTCAGCTTGACCCTAATACCGTCGCAGCCGTGCTGACGTTCGTGCTGCTGTGGCTGATTAGCAGTTTCCTGCGTTGAGATAGACAGAGCAGTTGGCGTGTTGCAAAATAATGTCTACGGCTTCTCCTAAGTCAGCAGCGACCCAGTCGGGCTGATGCTGGCTTAGCTGCATGCGATCGCGAATTCCGCTCAGGACGCTGACCACTTTCAGTCCGTGGGTTTTGGCGGCGGCAATGTCGGCTTCGGTGTCGCCTACCATCCAGCTCTCGGCTGGGGAGAGTTCGGCGATCGCCCGCTGCATCAGCAGCGGCTTATCGCCGACATCGGTAGTCTTCACATAGTCTTCACTGAGGCAATAGCGACGATCGGGGGCAAAAAACCGTCCTAGGTCACAGCGGCTGAAGGCTTCTTCTAGTTCGCTGGTGCGTCGCATCGTCATCACTAGCAGGTCGATCCCCAGGGCTTGAATCTGTTCTAGTGTTTCTGTGGCACCGGCAACGGGCGTGTCATATTTTAGATAGGGGCGCGTGTGTACGGTTTGCCGTCGCAGCCGCGCAAACTCTGATGCCTGCATGTGATCTAGCCCAGACATTTGACCAATTTGGCGTTCGGGAACTTGGGCTCGTTTTAGCCGCCAAAACTCTGCCTTGGGCAGCTGTTGAATGATTTGATCAGGGCGAGAAATTTGGCTAAGGCAGAATCGGTAGACCTGGTAGTAACGCTCCGATACGTCCATGATGGGGCCGTCGAAGTCTGTAATAATTCTCAGCATTGTGTTGAATTCTCACTCCCACCGCCGTTAACTTTGATTACAGATTAACGGATTGGGCGGCGTAGAGACGCGAT
>CASBQX010000165.1 GCA_949127925.1 Synechococcales cyanobacterium PMM_0002 | reverse complement strand
TCGTAGCAAATGGCGGCGATCGCGCGGCCAACGGGAGTATCGAAGGTTTGGGGCGACCGACCCGGTACCAAAGAGCCGTCCACTGGAGACAAGCGGCTAATCAATTTGCCCAAGCTCGCTTCAAACGGAATATATTCTCCTAGCGGGACTAGTTTTTCTTTGTCATAGCGGCTGTAGAGCGCTCCCGTCCCCGTAATCGTAAACAGCGTTTGAGTCCATCGCCCCTGCTGCTGACCAATTGTGCCCACCCAGGCCGGTATGCCCCGCCGCAAAATAGCTTGATAAAACGGATGCGCTGCCTGCCGCGCCGTTCCGACCCAAAACCAAGGGAACGTTCCTTCTGGCGTCAGCACAATGTCTACCCCTTGATCGGCAAGGGTTTCGTAGCCTTGGGTATAGTGTTTCAAGGCCAGCTGAGCACCGCGCTCGAATAGCTTAATCTGGGTAGGAATATTGCCTTGGATGATGCCTACTTTGAACCCAGAACCGGGTTGTTCATTCAGCGGCTGGCTGGCAAGGGCAACCCCCGCTATGTGGGGCAGCACCAGGCAGCAAGCGGCCAGCGTTGAGTAGAACCGCACAGTCTGGTGAGCAGTCTGGCGAGCAGCGGCTTGATCTGAACGCCGCTCAACCCAGCTGACAACCGCAGCCGCTACACAGCCATTTACAGCCACGATCGCCGCTGTCACCGTTAGCGGACCCGACAGTTGCCCTAGGTGCAAAATTGGCAGGTTAATCGGACTCTGCGTATAGGCCAGCGATGTCCAGTCCAGCGGGCTGCGGCTCCGCAAGTCTTCCGCAATGCACCACAGGGCTGTGCCCAACAGAATATGAGTGCCTGAGTGGAATGCAGCCGCCGGCTGAGCCGAACTGGGTACTGTTAACGACGACGACAATCGACTCAATCGTTGACTAATCCAGTTGAGGCTGAGGTACCAGGCCACGACCATAGCCGCTCCCCACAGGGTAATAAACACCCAGGCAAATAGGGCGATCGCCACACTCGCTAGCCAGGGCACCCCCATCCAGGTCAGCGGATGCAGGTCAAGAACCCAAGAAAGCGCCAGACCGTTGTAGCCGATCGCCCAAGTGAGACAGTAGAGAACGGGACGGAGCGCCAAGGCAAAGGTTGGCTTAGCTCTCGCCGCCGCTTGCCGATTGAGGGTAATCAACACCCACAGCGGCGCTAATGCCACCCATGCCAAAAACCAGGCGTTGACAGGAGCCACCGTTAAGCCCATCCCAATACCGCTGAGGAAGGCGATCGCCAACTGGCTCCAGAGATGCTTGAAAAGTTCAGGTATCGGTAAAATTGAGCAGCGACGAGTCACCATAAAACGCAGCCAAAAACTCCATTCGCCGTTCCAACGTATGGTTGGGCTGTGCTGTTACAAAACATTAACTGGATATGCACGAACTGCTGCATCTACCGTCACAATTGTGAACCCATATTGTAAAGCTTGACAGATCAGCATCCGGTCGAACGGATCACGATGTAGGGCTGGCAGTTTAGCCAGTTGAACCACACTATTTTCATCAAGATTGAGGCTGGTAATTTGATGCAGATCGCGCTGTTTGGGTAGATACGTTGCAGGATGCTCCGGCAGTGGCAACTTGCCCAACTGATACTTGACAACCGCTTCCCAGATTGAAACAACACTCAGGTAGATCTCATTGTTTGGCTCACGAATCTCATCTCGAACATCTATTGCTAACTGGATATCGCCGCTGATGAACCATAGAAAGATGTGCGTATCGAGCAGAATCTTCATTTACCCTCGAATGAGCTGAGCAGATCTTCGGGCAAAGGAGCGTCGAAATCATCTGGAACGGTAAACTCACCTGCACACAAGCCAAATGGTCGCAATTGCTTGCTGCTGGCAATCGGTCTAAGCTCGGCAATCGGTTTGTCAGATCTAAGAATGACAAGGGTTTCACCTGCCTCTACCTGATGGAGATACTTCAAGGGATCACGTTGAATTTCATCAATAGTTACCGTCAGCATCAGCCTACCCTGGCATAAAATTAATGGATAAATAAGTCTCCACAGCATCTAAACAGTTCAAAGACTCTCCAGGTAAAGAGTTTTCACTTGAGAGGAAACCTTTCTAGCCTGGGTTAATGGAATTGGGTAGCCAACTGTGTTGTACCCTTTATTGGGCACACTTCTCTTTTGAAGAGTTTTCTGTAACTCCCAAACGAGTGCTCTCAACTTTCCTGGTTTGAAGACAAGAATTTCTTGCTCTGGTATAAGGACAATCCAGTAATCCGCCTGAGAACTCCACCCCCACCCTGGAATTGTCTCTTTGTCGTTCGAGATAGTTTCAAAGAAGAGATTACCTGTCCGTTTAGCAGCAAGGTCAAACTTATATTCAATCGTGATGACCGAGCCATCTGACCGAGTAACAATTCTGTCGATCCCTGCTTGCTGATACTTCATCTCTTCAGAGACATCAAGTACTTTGTAGATAGGATGTAACCACTGGTCTAAGAAGTTTTCTCCCTCTTGTCCAACTTTGCGCTGAGTTTCAAAATCGTACTGTTTAGTTTGCATAGATTTGAGGAATATAGAGTTGGACACCATCATTACCCTTTCGCCGGATTGGAATGCCAGCCCATCGTGATACCCAATTCACCAATGCTCTCAAAGAACGTATCCGTACACGGGGTTAGATAACGGGTACAACAGTTTGGGGAGATTTGGAGGGGGGCAATAAAGCAGGCGGAGGTAACCCTTGACGCTTGGCTCGACAAGCTTCTGCCAGATAATCC
>CASBQX010000164.1 GCA_949127925.1 Synechococcales cyanobacterium PMM_0002 | reverse complement strand
TCGACATCAACATGCTTCAGGTTGTTGCGATGGGCACGGCGCATCGTCAGCGCCCGACCGCTGCCCTTGCGCCGCTCGGCTGGGGTATGAATGACGCGTCGCCCCGATAGGTATGCGCCTGTCAGCGACTCGGGCGCATCCAGCAAGTTTTGCAGAGAGCCGTGGGAGGTAATGCTGCCGCCATGCACGCCAGCACCAGGGCCAATATCGACCAAATAGTCTGCTGCCCGAATCGTGTCTTCGTCGTGTTCTACCACGATTAGGGTGTTGCCCAGGTCGCGCAGCCGATTGAGGGTGTGCAGCAACCGATCATTGTCGCGTTGGTGCAGCCCAATGCTGGGTTCATCTAGCACATAGAGCACACCCGTTAGCCCTGATCCGATTTGGGTAGCCAGTCGAATCCGCTGCGCCTCGCCGCCAGATAGGGTCATGGCGGTGCGATCGAGGGTGAGGTAATCAAGCCCTACGTCTAGCAAAAACTGAAGTCGGGCTTTAATTTCTTTGAGTGCCAAGTCGCCGATTTGCGCCTGCCGCCCACTCAACTGCATGTTGTTAACCCGGCTGAGGCACTCGCGGATCGACATACTGGTCAGATCTTTGATCCGAAACTGACCCAGACGCACGGCCAGCGATTCTGGTTTGAGCCGATCGCCCTTACAAACTTCACAGGGCTGATCGACCAAGTACTGCTCTAGTTTTTGCTTAAATGGCTCGGAGGTCGATTCTCGATACTGCCGCTCTAGAATGGGCAGTGCGCCTTCGTATTTGCGCTGATAGCCTTTGTTGTCCCGATAGCGGGAGTCAGATTCGATATAGATTTTCTCGTCGGTGCCATACAAAATTACCTGCTGCTGGTCGGGGGTAAGCTTGTTCCAGGGCGTTTGGATTTCAAACCCAAACGCTTGCCCAACGCCATATAGCAGCGAAAAGTAGTAGGTGTTATCGCGCTCAGACCAAGGGGCGATCGCCGCATATACAGGCAGGCTGGGGTCGGGCACCACCAATTCTGCCGAAAACGTCCGCAGACTGCCTAGGCCATGACAGTTGGGGCAAGCACCGTAGGGCGAGTTGAACGAAAACAAGCGCGGTGACAGCTCTTCCATGACTGCGCCATGTCGAGGGCAGGCAAAGTTTTCAGAGAACACCAGCTCTAGGGATTTGGGTGCCGCTGGGTTAGCCGCATCATTGGGGTCACCGTAGCGTCCGGCGGGTTCTGCGGCCATGCCAGGTAGCACCGGCAGCTGCATATCGGAATTGACTGGAAACGCGACGACGTTGTTGGTATCGGGTTCGGTATCGGGCAGCGTCGCGTCAATGATGGCAATCCCTTCAGATCGCTTCAGGCAAGTCGCTAGCGAGTCTACCAACCGCTCTTGAATGTTGTCTTTTTTGACCAGGCGATCGACCACAATTTCAATATTGTGAAACTGGTTTTTGTCGAGTTCAATATTGTCGCTCAGTTCGCGCACTTCGCCATCGACGCGAATGCGGACAAAGCCCTCGGCGGCCAGAGCCGAAACCAATTTCTTGTGGGTGCCTTTTTTTCCGCGAACCACCGGAGCCAAAATCTGGAATTTGGTTCGTTCTGGCAGTGCCAGCACTTGATCCACCATTTGATCTATCGTCTGCGGGGCAATGGAGCGATCGCACTGCGGACAATGCGGTTCGCCCGCCCGCCCATACAGCAGCCGCAGATAGTCGTAGATTTCGGTCACAGTCCCAACGGTGGAACGTGGGTTGTGTGAGGTAGACTTTTGGTCAATCGAAATCGCCGGACTGAGTCCTTCGATGGCATCCACGTCTGGCTTATCAACCTGTCCCAAAAACTGCCGCGCATAGGCACTCAGCGATTCGACATAGCGCCGCTGACCTTCGGCAAAAATGGTGTCGAAGGCCAACGACGATTTGCCCGATCCAGATACGCCTGTAAACACAATGAGGCGATCGCGGGGCAAATCGAGATCAATATTTTTCAGGTTGTGCTGTCGCGCCCCTCGAATCCGAATGGTGTTTTGGGGATTGGCAGAATGGGGGCGATGCCCATTGTGGTCGGGTAATGGTGCGGCAGAATTGGAATCGACCGTCTTTTTAGCTGACTTAGGCATGAGGGCAGGGCGAAGCAGTTCTTAACATTCTACCGCTCTCGCTGCTTCTAGTTACTTTGTACTTCGGTAATATCTCGGTAATGGTTTGGGGGTAAGGGCTTGGGAGGTAGCTCTTGACCCAATTATGTGGATGTTGTGTGAATGCGATACGCGCTTCGCGCAGGCCAGCCAACGCCCGACTCACGGCCTCCCTCGCCGATCCGCTTTCGCCAAGATGACCATCGCCTTGTCAATATCTCGAATTTTGATGCCGCGCAGGGCAGTCAGCAGCGATCTTAACAGAGCAACTTCATCATCAGAAAGTACAACCATCAGTAAAAACCCCATAGGATAAATATAGGTACTTATAGGTACCTTACCCTAATTAAAGTATAAAGAAATAGCCTTGACTAGAGGTACGTTAGAGGACATTGGCAGTGGTCACAAAGAAAAACCAGGTGACTATCTATTTAGCAGATGAGGTTAGAGACAGGGTTAAGGCGATCGCTGAGCGAGAACGGCGATCGTTTAGCTTTGTTGTGGAGGAGCTTTTGGTTAAAGGTCTAGAAGCTACGGAAACTGAGACTAAAGGGCAAGAGTAGCGATCGCTATCCCTCATCCCCCACTCGTTTCGAGGCTCTGCCTCGAAATGCACCCCAGAGGCTCTGCCTCTACCTCCTCAATTACCCTTCTATCCAGTTAATCGATAACACTCCTGGCTGACCTACATAATTCCGGTAGCTAGAGTATCGCCAGTGAGCTGGAT
>CASBQX010000163.1 GCA_949127925.1 Synechococcales cyanobacterium PMM_0002 | reverse complement strand
TGCGCCCTCTAGGTTTCCGGACGGATGGGGGGGAGTTGGAGGGGTTAGAAATTGACTTGGCTCACCGCCTAGCAGAATCATTATTCGGTCGCAGCGATGCGGTGCGGTTTTACCCAGTTCGCAACCAAGACCGGCTTACCGTGCTGCTTGACGAGGACGTAGACATCGTGATTGCGCGGATGACGATGACCGAGTCGCGATCGCGCACCGTTGATTTTAGTTCGCCTTACTATTTAGACGGAACAGCGCTGATTACGCGTGATCCCACCATTGGGCGCTGGACCGATTTACAATCTCGCTCGGTAGCGGTGCTCCGAAATTCTAGTACGATTGCGGTGCTGCGATCGCGACTTCCGGCGTCTCAACTGGTGGAAGTGATGTCGTATCAGGAGGCGCGCGAGCAGTTAGAGCAGGGTTTAGTGTCGGCATTTGCAGCCGACAGCAGTGTGCTAGCAGGCTGGGTGCAGGAGTTGCCAGGGTATGCCTTACTGCCAACCCGGCTTTCTGGAGAACCACTAGCCATTGCCATGCCCCGAGGCACTCGCTACGGGTCGTTGCGGCAGCACATTAATCGAACCATTGACCAGTGGCGAGAACAGGGTTGGCTGCAAGAACGCGTGCGCTATTGGGGATTGCCGCAAGATTAATCAACCTAGTCCAACGACGCTAAGGCACCCTGCCCCTAGGCGCACTCCGTTAAATTGCTGAGTGAGTCAGTAATATTTGGGACAAATTTGGGTAAATTACGGAATTTTACGGGTGTCGGGAAGGGGTTACGTAGGCGAAAATTCTGATTAGCTGAGTTTATTAGTTCGGTGTTTTCCCCAAGGCTCCGATCGCCAAAATTAGCTTAAAAGACACTGCAATGAGCGCCACGCCGCCAAACGCGCCGATCAAAATCGCGATGGCGAGAACTTCTGTTAAGAGCGAGACACTGCCCTGTTCAGACTGATCGATTTGCGCCTCTCTATCGGCAATCAATTGCGAGTCAGACCACTCGTATGCTTGAAGTGGGGTACAAAATCGGTCACATTCAACCAAACGTTGATCACTAGACTCAGCCAATTTACCCTTAAGGGGATCATGATCCCAAAAAGCATCGAAACCCTCAACTCGTATCATGCCCATGATCTCCCAAGTCTACAAATCTAAACCAACTGTGTTGATGCCTTGTCGAGCGAGGTAGATGCGTGAGACTAAATCGAGGATCTGCGCTAGACAGCCCCAACTGAATTGACCTGATGGCAAGAAGAGAGCCGTTTTTTTGCCCGAATTACTGGTGCCATAGAAAATTGATGCCGAGGCTCTGGATATCGTTCTCAATCAGAGCCTCAGTGCCGATTTCTAGTTTTTAACCAGCTGTCACATCTATCTAACCGTATCTAGATCTAGCCTGTACAGAGAGCGGGGTGGAAGTTGATGGTTTCTTTAGAGAATTTAGCATCTAGTTGATGTGGGCTTTACATTGCTAAACGTTTCAGGTTTCTTGACGCTCAGCGAGCGGAGGCGGTTAAAGGCAGCGGCGAGGTCTAGTGCCCGAAATCTGACTAAATCGCCTTGAGGGTAGGGAGTGAGTATGTCGATTCCAGCTGTGGCGATGTCGGACTCAATGTGGGTGAGGATCGCGCTTAAAGGGGTGATTCCATTTAGGTAATGCCGCTCTAGGTAGGCGATCGCTGCTCCTATGGCACGCACCTGACCTGCCTCTACCAGCTGATCTATTGCAGCTAGATCAACAATTTCTGTCCCCAAAATCAATTCATTTACGGCTCGCACTTTTAATTTGGCAGTAGCGCCCTGGGAGCTAAGGGATAGCGCTACTGGAACCCGTGGCGTTAGGGTACCGAACTGGGTGCCGCCTTCTGGGATTCGAGCGGTGGCATATTGAGCGGCGATCGCCTTGGCTTGGGCGGTAACCGCTTGAGGCCGATAATCTGTCATAGCAATGATGGTGTGGGCCACGTCAAAATAGTCGCCGCTGCCTCCCATTACTAGTACAGTCGAAACGCCGCAGTCTTGGTAGATCTGCTGAATTTTGTCGATTAGGGGCGTGATCGGTTCTTGGGCTTTGGCAATCAGGGCCTGCATCCGGCGATCGCGGATCATAAAATTTGTGGCCGAGGTATCTTCATCGATTAGCAGTACCGTCGCGCCTGCTTCTAATGCCTCCATCACATTGCTAGCTTGAGAGGTGCTGCCGCTGGCATTCTCGGTGCTAAAGTGCTTGGTAGAGCGACCCTGGGGGAGGTGACTGATGAAGGGAGAAATATCGACTCCGGTAACGCTGCGCCCATCTTCAGCGCGAATTTTGGTGGCTGTAGGGTGGCTCACCACCTGCTCGCGGCCATCTCCGGGAATGTGATTGTAGATGCCTAAGGCGATCGCCCGTAGCAGGGTAGATTTGCCGTGATAGCCACCTCCCACAATCAGCGTGATCCCAGTCGGAATTCCCATACCTTTGATTGAGCCTTGGTTGGGACGATTAAATTCTATCTGAAGCGTTGCTGGTGACTGAAACGGAATGGCCACTACAGGCGACGGTTCAGTCTGCAATTCTGTCAAGATCTCAGGGTGTGGTTTAGCGCTCCCGTCAAATGCGATCGCCAGCGGCTGATCGCTGATCCCACTGTGGCGAGGCAGAACGGCTCCGTTTGGAATAAAAGCGACTAGTCCTTTGGCGGGTAGCTGTTGTCGCAACCAGTCGGCATCTTCTACCATCTCGATATGGCGTTGCAGGTCGGTTGCATCCAGCGATATATATTTCAGGGCTTGTTCTACAATCTGCGGTAGGTCGTCGCATAGCAGCGTCGCCGCCGCTCGTCCTAATATCTGCCTGCCTCGCGCGGGTAAGCCCACCACAAACCGCGCTTCTACTTGCTCTGAAGTGACAAAAACCGCAGTCCGCTCTAGTACCTGTTGTCCTGTGGGGGCGATCGCAATTAGCCCGCTATGACCACTTCCCCGGTTATCACTATCACGGCTTTCACATAGGCTGGCCGCAGCTTGGCCAAACTGCCGCGTTAGGTAATCACGCAGGGCAATTTCTCGACTGCGGGTCTGATAGGTTTGCGCTGGAAAGGCGGCCACCGTTTGCGGCAGTAGCACCCGCAACCGACTAGGAGCCGCAAAGGGATCGCCCTGGACGTGGTCAACAGACAATTCAAAGTCAGGAAACTGATAGCGACCGCGAATCTCCTGATAGGCTTTATAGCTGCGTCCATCTAGGTGAAGCAACAGTTGAGCAAGGACTTGATGATTCATCATGGGTACAGTTGTAGCAGTACGAATTACGCAGCACGGGTTAATTATTCATGCAGTGGACTAAACAATGGGCGCAGTTAGCCGCTTCGGAGCGCTTCCGCCAGCTATTGGTCTTGTTGGCGGCGGGTTGTTTAACCACGATGACGGGCAGCATTACCGCACCAGTCTTTCCAGAAATTATTAGAGATCTGCAAATCGATCGCTCTTGGGCGGGGATTTTGGTGAGTATGCATGCGCTGACTACGGCCTTGTTTACGCCTGTTTTTGGCATCTTGGCCGATCGGGTGGGCAAACGCCAGGTGCTTGTGCCCTCGCTCATCTTTTACGCGATATTTGGCGCTTCAACCGCGTTGATGCAAACCTTACCGCTGTTGCTGTTGACGCGGGGATTGGTGGGGGCGGCCAGCGGTGGGATAGCGGCAGCCACGATTGGCATGTTGGGCAGCATGTATGAAGGTGAGCAGCGATCGCGGATTTTGGGCTATGCCACCAGTGCGATGACCTCAGTGGCGATTTTGTTTCCGCTAATTGGCGGTTGGGTGGGACGCGAACACTGGCAGCACACTTTCTATCTCTACGGTTTGGGGATTCCGCTCGCGGCGATCGCCCTATTCGTGTTCACCCGCGAGACGTCCGATCAGCATGCGGCGATCGCGGAGGGTCAGGGGAGTCAGCTTCTGGGGGTGGTGCGGCAGCGCGATGTGCTGACGCTGTATTTGTTTATTGGGGCAGCCGCTCTGATTATGAACGCGACGGTAGTGTATGCGCCGCTGTATCTAAAAAGTGCAATTGATGCCGACCCGACGGTGAACGGCATCGTGTTGGCGATGCGGGCAGCGGGTGCGGCCATCAGTGCGGCGGTGATTGCCAGTCGGCTGGCCAAACGGTTTCGCCAAAAAGGAGCGATCGCCCTGGGCTTTTTGCTGATGGGCGCTACCATTTTCAGCATTCCCTCCCTCACCCAGCTTTATCTGATTATTCCGGTAGCAGCGCTGTTTGGGGTGGGCTTTGGGATTATTACGCCGAACCTCTACGATCTGCTGGCCGAACTAGCGCCTGTAGACTTGCGGGCTAGCGTGCTAGCGATCGGAACAGGCTTCAACGCCCTTGGCCTGTTTGTCTCCCCCGTGATTCTAGGTCCCATTTGGAAGAGCTTCGGGTTTATGCCCGTGTTTTATCTGGCTGCTGGGATTGCGATCGCTGTCAGCGTCTTGAGCCTGACTTTGTTGGGTCAAGGGAAGCGCTTCAAACCCATTCTCTAGATCTCTGGAAAAATCACTTAGGGGCGTTTTCGACGATGTAGGGGCGGTTCACGAACCGCCCCTACGTTGTTTCTGATGTCTGGGCGCTACTTCAAAATCGCCTCAAACTGCTTCTCCCAATCTTCGTGGTTGCCCCGCGCCACCTGCACAATGGGCGATAGCGAAATCACGGTGCAGGCTAGCCAGTTGACCAGCGA
>CASBQX010000162.1 GCA_949127925.1 Synechococcales cyanobacterium PMM_0002 | reverse complement strand
GCGAAATTGAGATTGAACTTCAAGCTCTACATGGTCTAGAAAGTCGTCTTCGTGAGACGGAGCATGATGAAACATCACCATCGTTTTGACATTGGCGGCGATCGCGACATCAATTCCAAACTGCCACGCATCAGACTGTTTCCCGGCGTCGGCGTCTGGGTCAAGATAGGCTTGTTCGCCGTAGTCGGCATCATAAATTAGCACATCGGCCTGTTGGGCTAGATACATCAGGCTCT
Source organism: Synechococcales cyanobacterium PMM_0002 (assembly GCA_949127925.1). Taxonomy (GTDB): domain Bacteria; phylum Cyanobacteriota; class Cyanobacteriia; order Elainellales; family Elainellaceae; genus CASBQJ01. Next base: position 4,484 of record CASBQX010000162.1, on the reverse strand, counting down.
GATCGATTTGAGCTAACCGATCAGGCGATCGCTCCGTATCGGTAGCGTAGACCACCGAGTGCCCATCCCAGGTGATCCGGTAGCCTAAAACGCCTGTAGAGCGGTTGAGAGCAACCGTTTCGACGGTTACATCGTCGAGGGTGACCATTGAACCCGGTTTAATATCAACAAACTTGAGATCAGACTGCATTTTTTGCAGCGGCACCGGAAAGTTGGGACGCAGCATTTGGTCAGACAAGCGCTGTTTAATCGACGCGCCAGTCGGCCCCGTGGCACCGTAAATATGGAAACAGTTACCTGGCACAAACGCCGGGGCAAAAAATGGGAAGCCTTGAATCCGCTCCCAGTGGGTATGGGTAAAAAACAAGTGTGCTTCTACAGGCATTTCTTTGCGGAGATGCTTGCCCAAAATCCGCAACCCCGTACCGCCATCAAAAATTAGCCGCTTCCCTGCCACATAGATTTCTATACAAGGAGTATTACCGCCATAGCGCGCTGTTTCTAATCCTGGTGTGGGGATGCTGCCCCTCACGCCCCAGAACTGCACCATAAACTGTGGCGGTGAGCTTCCCGCCGGGGAACGATCTCGCTCGGATTCAGAGGGCATAGAGTTAGACAAGTCAGAGCCTAACATGTGCTGTCAAATGAATATGTGGTGACACAAATTGGAAAAACCCTTATCTGAGGGAAATAACAGCTAAAAAAAATGGGCATTAGCCGTTCCTAGGTTTCTCTAAATTCTAAAATCAGAGTAGGGCAAATGCTAAAACCAAACCTTAAACTACAAGCGCTGTTTATGATACATGCACTTAAGTATAAAGGTCGAAACTGTAATTGACCTCATGCTTTTGCCTAAAGCGGCAAACCAATAACAGCCACCTAAGAGAAAAATACATCAGAGTGTAGAGAGGCAAGGGCGCGATCGCTCCATAGTCCTCTCTACAGAATCTCACGTACCAAATCAGCCGTGTTTCTGCGCTATTTCTTGTACGCTTCAATACACTGTTCAACCAGGGGTAAGACCTGATCGACATCTTTCCAGCCCAGAATTTCTGTTACTTTTTTTTCTAAATTCTTGTAGGTTCGGAAGAATTCTGCAATTTCGTCTAAGCGATGCGGTGCAATGTCTGCCAAAGACTTGACGTTGGCATAGCGGGGATCTTTGTCGGGAACACAGAGAATTTTTTCATCGCGATCGCCCCCATCGATCATTTCTAGCATCCCAATTGGGCGCGCCGCAATCACACAGCCGGGAAATGTAGGCTGATCCATCATCACCATGCCATCTAGCGGATCGCCATCATCTGCCAGGGTATTGGGGATAAATCCGTAGTCGTAGGGATATTGCACCGACGCGTAAAGCACCCGATCTAGGGCAAGCGCACCTAGATCTTTGTCAAATTCGTACTTGTTTTTGCTGCCTGCCGGAATCTCTACCAATACATTGATCAGTCCAGGCTTGGGCTGGGGGGGAATACGCGATAAATCCACAGTTGTCCTCCAGGGTTAACGAAAAAATAGTCAAGAAGAGTAGTCAGCGCCGGATGGCACCCAGTCAGCGCCCGTTACGCTGTATCTGCTGCATGGATTTGAGCCATCGTGCTATGGGTCATCATGCTTAAGGCATCATGCTTAAAGCATCGTGTAAAACGCTGAACGCCTGCCGTTCAACCCACGTCTGACGAGCAGCCAGCCAGACTTAACCATCTCCCCGAATAGCATTTTAGGGGAAGACGGTCAGTCTCTGAGCAGTCTGAGGGGCAATCCATCAACAAGAATCGCACTCTAGCTGCGAGGATTGCCGCCATAAATGTCTGAGACCGGGGCTAAGCTAGCACAAGACCCAAGGCGTACACCATAGCTTCAGGGCACTCCTTATGATCTCTACACAGAAATACTACACAGAAATAAACTGACTGCTATTGATCAATGCTCAGCACCGAATTAGCGCCGGGGGTCGGGGGATAGCTGGCGGGAGAAAAAATTTCTGAGGAAGACAATGAGAAGTAGGAGATCGCTGCGACTGGAATGATTAGCGTGAAAACTGCAATCAATGTGCCTGCAATATCTGCTAACCGATTCAAAGCTTGGGCGGGGTGAGGTTCAACTCTACTACTACCAGGTTCCATAAATTAAAGTGGTAAAGGATAAATTGTACATGTAGCGCCTAGAGACTGTTAGTTTAACGAAGGCTGAAGGCTGAATCTATCTACACATACCACTATTCTATCCCCTTCTTGATAAGAAAAAGTTATAGAGATTACCGTAACTCTTGATCGGAATTTATTTTTAGGCCACTTGCCTAGCTCTGACTCAGCCGAGCAGGATTGATACAGCCTCTGATGCAGGTTACGTTTGTCTGTTTCTCCAATCCTAGGTAGGCTAAGGAAAGAGTAAAATGATTAAGATTTCTGAATCCCTATCCCCATGACGACCACAACTCAGGTAAAGCACGAAGTTAAAGATCTTTCTCTGGCAACGCAGGGAAAACAGCGGATTGAATGGGCAGGGCGCGAGATGCCTGTGCTCAGAGAGATCCAGGAACGGTTTGCTAAAGAGAAACCCTTGGCGGGTGTGCGGCTAGTCGCCTGCTGCCACATCACCACCGAAACGGCTCACTTGGCGATCGCCATCAAAAATGCTGGAGCCGATGCTGTGCTAATTGCCAGCAACCCTCTGTCTACTCAAGATGACGTGGCCGCTAGCTTAGTTGCCGACTACGGTATTCCCGTTTTTGCGTTTCGTGGAGAAGACAGCGCCACCTACCAACGGCATTTGCAAATTGCGCTTGACCATCGCCCCAACATCATTGTGGACGACGGCAGCGACGTGGTAGCGACCCTGATTCAAGAGCGTCAGCATCAAATCCCTGACCTGATTGGCACCACCGAAGAAACCACCACCGGGATCGTCCGGCTCCAGGCCATGCTGAAGGATGGAGTGTTGACCTTCCCCGCCATGAACGTCAACGATGCTGATACCAAGCACTTCTTTGACAACCGCTATGGCACGGGTCAATCGACGCTAGATGGCATCATTCGCGCCACCAACATTTTGCTAGCGGGCAAAATGATTGTGGTAGCGGGCTACGGCTGGTGCGGCAAGGGCACAGCGCAGCGGGCGCGCGGCATGGGCGCAAATGTGATTGTCACAGAAATTGACCCAATCAAGGCGCTAGAAGCAGTCATGGACGGCTTCCGGGTGCTGCCAATGGCGATCGCCGCTCCCCAAGGCGATATCTTCATCACCGTAACGGGCAACAAGCACGTAATCCGGGGTGAGCACTTTGAACTGATGAAAGATGGGGCGATCGTGTGCAACTCGGGTCATTTCGACATTGAGATTGATCTGAAAGCTTTGGGCGGCATGACCAACGAAATCAAAACCGTCCGTCCGTTCACCCAAGAATATAAGCTGACCAGTGGTAAATCGGTGGTGGTGCTGGGCGAAGGGCGTCTGGTCAACCTAGCTGCCGCCGAAGGCCATCCCAGCGCTGTGATGGACATGAGCTTTGCCAACCAGGCACTCGCCTGCGAATATTTGGTGAAGAATAAGGGCAAGCTGGCTCCTGGCCTGCACTCCATCCCCGCTGAAGTGGATGCTGAAATTGCCCGACTGAAGCTGCAAGCCATGGGCATTGCCGTGGACAGCCTGACCGCCGAGCAGATTGAATACACCAATTCTTGGACGTCGGGTACTTAGGGATTGCCTAGTCCTGGAGGATAACACTTCACAGGAATTTTACTTCTTTGACCTTTGGGTGTTGCTTAAGCCTTACCTGGCAAAAAAGCAACACTCAAATGTTAAAGTGTTCGCAGTATTTCTCAGGATTGAGTAAAAATCAATCGGTATAGATAAGTAGTTTGCTCCCCACCCTTGCAAATCACTTACTTGCATGAAATTGCTCACTTAGCCCCGGCTTGAACAATGGTTGATTGGATTACGCGGACGATGGAATCCCTGGGCTACCTGGGCATTGGCTTGTTGATGTTTTTGGAAAACCTGTTTCCGCCGATTCCGTCAGAGCTGATTATGCCGCTGGCGGGGTTTACCGTCTCTAAGGGCAATATGGAATTTGTCCCGGCTGTGGTCGCGGGAGTGGTGGGCACGGTGCTGGGGGCGTTCCCCTGGTATTTTGCTGGGATGTATTTGGGCAAGGGTCGTCTGATGCGGCTGGCCGATCGCTATGGTAAGTGGCTAACGGTATCGGGACGCGATATTGAAACGTCGATCGCCTGGTTTAACAAATATGGTGGGTTTGCGGTATTCATCTGCCGTTTGGTGCCAGGGGTGCGCACGCTGATCTCGCTGCCTGCTGGGTTGGCGCGGATGAACCTGCTGGCTTTTTTGCTCTATTCCACCGCAGGCACCTTGATCTGGACACTGCTATTAACTTACGCAGGCTTTGCGCTAGGTCAAAATTATGACCTGATAGATGAATACCTCGGCCCTGTTTCAAAAATTGTTCTAGGTGGGCTGGTAAT
>CASBQX010000161.1 GCA_949127925.1 Synechococcales cyanobacterium PMM_0002 | reverse complement strand
TTCAGAAACCAGTTTTAGCGCCACATTTCTTAATGTTAAGAGAACAATGCAGCCTTATTTTACTGAAAAAGTGATTGTTTGACGCATCTATCTCAGTGGCATCAGTGGCATCAGTGGCATCAGTGGCAGTTTTAGCTAAATTAAAGGGCAATGAAAGGGGCGATCGCTAAGTTATCCTACATCCCAATTTCCATCGCTTACTCTTGGTTATCTCAGGTCAATTGGACGTGAACTAACTCGCATGATTGCATCTTTTTTTACGGCGGGCCTGTGGACTGATTACGAGAAGGAATGTTGCTGAGCTTTATATCCGGCTGTAGGTAGTTTACGATCTGATACTTAAGGGACTGATACCTAGAGTGCCCACGACGCAGGGCTGATTGTTTCATGGATGTCTCGACACATTGGGCGATCGCTCATTGGGTAACCGCTGTAAGCTATTTTGCGATTCCGCTACAAATCATTGTGCTATTGATTCGGCTGCGGGCAAAGTTGCCACGGCAGTTTTGGCCTGTATGTGTCCTGTTTGCAGCATTCATTTCTACGTGCGGGACTCATCATGCGATCGCGGCCTTCTCACCACCCCATGCCGCCGGATTGCACCTGATAATTTTAGACGCGACGGCACTCACGAGCGCTATCACCGCCGTTTACCTAATTCCCTTTTGCAGCAACGCGCTCATCTACATCAAGGAATCTGAGAATCAGCAGATAGAATTGGTGCGAACACAGACGCTGCTTGAGCTATTCTTTAACAACTCACCAGTGGCCGCTTACGCCAAAGATAGTCAGTCGCGGATGCTGTTTTACAACAAGAAATTAGCAGAGCGGTTTCAAGTATCGCAGGAAGAATGGATAGGGCGACGTGACAATGAGTTTCTGCCAGAAGCTGTGGGTAATGTGGTGATGGAGAACGATCACCAGGTGCTGCGTAGCGGGTTTCCGCTGGAGACCATTGAGGAAGTTGCTACACCTGACGGGCGATCGCGTTACTGGCTCAGCCACAAATTCAGGTTCACCGATCCGCAAACGCTTCAAGAATGTGTAGGTGGTGTGTCAATTGATGTTACGGGCCGACAGGAAATACAGCGATCGCTAGAGAGCGTAAATCGAGAGTTAGAAGCAAAAAAAGCAGAGGTGCGGGTGCTTAACGAAATGGCGTCTGCGCTGCAATCCTGCAATACCAAAGATGAAGCCTATCAGGTTATATCCCTTGCAGTGAAGCGCTTATTCAGCGATACCAGCGGGGCAATCTACATTCTCGACAGCTCCAAAAGCTATATGCAGTCGGTCGAGACGTGGGGTGACGAGATAGAGGAAATCTTTGCCCCTGATAGCTGTTGGGCAGCAAGACGTGGACAGATAAACGTCATCGAGCCATCAGAGCCAGGACTAACCTGTGGGCACCTATCGATACAGGCACTAACCAAAGCTAATTTATGCAGTCCGTTAATCGGTCAAACTGAATTAATTGGCATCCTTTACGTTCAGCGTGCGGCAGCATTTAGCGAAGCAGAGATAGAAACAGTACAAACAATTGCCCGCCATGCGTCGTTAAGCCTCAACAGCCTGGAGCTAAAACAGAGTTTGCTCAATCAGTCAAACGTTGATGCACTGACTGGGCTGTTTAACCGCCGCTACATGGAATTAACGTTAGACCGTGAGTTTGCCAAGGCCGAACGTAACATGCAGTCGATCGGGATGATCTTTTTAGACTTGGACTCGTTCTCTGCCGTAAACAACAATTACGGGCATCTGGCCGGTGACAAGGTACTGCGCGAGGTTAGCCGAATTGTCACAGGTGCAGTGAGAGCCAGTGACGTTGCAGCCCGAAACGGTGGCGAAGAGATAGTAGTGGTATTACTTGAGTCGGGGCTGTCTGCCACTGTGGCTAAGGCAGATTTGATACTGGAGCGCATTCGATCTCATCTTGTGAACTACGAAGGGCAGATAATTAGCGTCACTGCATCGGCAGGCGTAGCGATGTATCCAGAGAATGCTCCTACATGGCGAACCTTACTCAAAACTGCTGATGCTGCCATGTATCGAGCTAAGGCGCGTGGCAAGGATAGGGTGGAAGTCTACCGTGGTGCTCCTGCTGAAATTGTAGAGGGTTAGTGGCGATCGCTGCCTTGTTATTCGATCGCTGTCTCTCGAATCAACTATTCAAATCAGGATCAAATCTCAGGATCAAATCAGGAATACTGCTAGCTTTAATTGGGCTAATCAATCGCTGGAAGGGCGCGATCGCATTTTCTAACTAGAGCTGACTTCACCTCCTAATATCATTGCCAGCAGTGCCTTCTGCGCGTGGAGACGATTTTCTGCTTCATCCCAGACGCGAGATTGAGGCCCTTCGATCACCGCGTCGGTAATTTCCTCTTCTCGGTGCGCGGGCAGACAGTGCAGCACGATCGCCTGGGGATCAGCATGGCTCAGCAGTGCATCGTTCACCTGGTAGGGCTGAAACACGGGCACCCGGCTGGTGGCCAACTCTTCTTGACCCATGCTGGCCCATACGTCTGTATAAATTACATGGCTCCCTTTGGCGGCCAGATGGGGATCATCGGTGATTAGGATCTCGGTGCGATCGCAGGCGATCGCCTTTGCCTGTGCCACGAGCGCCGGATGAGGTTGGTAATCAGGCGGAGTGGCAACCCGGATGTTCATGCCGACTAGGGCACAGCCCAAAATGAGCGAGTGCGCCATGTTGTTGCCATCACCCACGTAGGTCAACGTTAACCCATCGAAACTGCCAAATTCTTCCTGCACTGTCAGCAGGTCTGCCAACACTTGGCAAGGATGCTCCCAGTCGGTGAGGGCGTTGATTACCGGAATTTTGGCATAGTGGGCAAAGGTTTCAATTTCTTTTTGCTCAAACGTGCGAATCGCCACAATGTCTAAGTAGCGGTCTAACACCCGTGCAGTATCGATCGTGGGTTCACCCCGGCCAACCTGCGTCGAGCTAACGTTGAGATCAATTACCTGCCCGCCAAGCTGATACATGGCCACCGAAAAGCTGACGCGAGTGCGGGTAGACGCCTTTTGAAAAACTAGCCCCAACACCTTATCGCAGCGAATTTTGGTTCGCCCTGCTTTCAGATCTGCTGCTAGCTCTAACAGTGCCTGCACTTCTTCGGTGGTCAGGTCTGCCAAGCTAAGTAAATCGCGCCCTTTCAACGACACTGTGCTCATCGCTGCTGCCCAACTTAAAAATGCCCGTCGTAAGAATAAAACACTATCACAGGAGGTTGGATCGTGCTGCGGATTGAGCTACGAATTTACGCTCTAGTTTTTTGCTTAGGCCGCAATAGCTTCTGACATTCGACTGCCCAAAAGCCGATGGTGCTCACTCCCAGGCAAATCAATAGCTCTTGCCTGGTCAGCGACTGAGTTTGCAACAGCTGCTGTAGCCACGGCACAAAAATCACCGCCATTTGTAGCCCAAAGGTCAGCAGCACTGCACCCAGCATCGCCTTGTTGCTGAATAAGCCTCGGCGCACAATCAGGTCGCGATCTGATCGCATGGCCAGCGCCAACCACATGCGGGAAAACGCCAGTGTGGCAAACACCATAGTTTGCCAGTTTTGCCACTCCTGCCTCTGTGCCCAGTAGCCCAGCCCTAAAAAGACTAGCCCCATCAGCAGACCCACCCACACAATGTCGCGTCCCACTCCTCGGCTGAAAACACTTTCTTGAGGTGGATAGGGCGATCGCTTCATCACATTTTCTTCGGCGGGTTCAACGCTGAGGGCTAGCGCCAATAGCCCATCGGCTAGGAGGTTAATCCACAAAATCTGAATTGGTTTTAGCGGCAGCGGCAGTGCCAGCAGCGGAGCCAGCAGCATGATCACCACACCACTGACGTTGCCCGTTAGGCTGTAGCGAATGAACTTGCGGATATTGTCATAGATCACGCGTCCTTCTTCGACCGCCGCCACGATAGTCGAAAAGTTATCGTTCAGCAATACCATGTCGGCTGCTTCTTTGGCCACATCGGTGCCGGTAATACCCATGGCGACGCCGATGTCGGCTTTGCTGAGGGCAGGGGCATCATTCACCCCATCTCCCGTCATCGAGACAATTTCGCCATTGTTTTTCAGCGCTTCAACAATTTTTAGCTTCTGTTGTGGCGACACGCGGGCATAGACCGAGACGCTGCTGACTTTTTCCTGTAGCTCGGCTACCGACATCTGGTTGAGCTGCTGCCCAGTCAAATATTGACCGTTGGTCAAAATTGTTAGCTCTTCGGCAATATGGCGCGCCATTAGAGGATGATCCCCAGTAATCATCACGGTGCGAATGCCCGCTTCGTGGCAGGTTTGGACGGCAGCTTTGGCTTCGGGGCGAGCCGGATCTAGCATCCCGACTAACCCAGCCATGACCAAGTTTTGTTCGATGGTGGCCTCGGTGCCAGGAGCAGGCAATTCGTCTAATAGCCGGAAGGCCACGCCTAACACACGGGTGCCAGTGCTGGCTAATTTGTCGTTATCGTCTTGCACTTTTTGGCGATCGCTATCCCCTAGCGGCTCCATCTGGTCATGATCCCAAAAATGACTAGATAGTTCCAACAGCCCACCGACGGCTCCTTTGGTCAGGGCAATGTAGCGAGCCGGTGGCAGGGCAGAAAGGCTAGTAATTAATCTGCCGACATCGCTATTCCAGGTGCGATCGCCCAATTCATGAATGGTAGTCATGCGCTTGCGGTCTGAGTCAAACGGCGCTTCAGCCACACGGGGCAGCAGCGCCTCCAGCGCTTCTTTCCCTAGGCCGAGGCGATCGGCTGCCACTACCATGGCAATTTCTGTGGGATCACCCAGGGCTTTGGTCGCAGTGCCGCTTTGTGGATCGCTTGCTTGCACTAGGGCGTTATTGCACAGGGTGCTCCCCACCAGCGTCAGTGCCATAGGCGACTCTAACGGCGTGCCCTCACCGGGCTTAAAGATCGATTTTTGGCCATCAAGCCGCGAGGTCACTTCTGCAAACGACTCGCGTAACTGCACCTGCTGCCCTGCCAGCGCCAAAATAGTCACCGTCATTCGGTTTTCGGTGAGCGTGCCTGTTTTGTCGGAACAGATGGTTGTCACCGAACCTAGCGTTTCTACCGCAGGCAGTTTGCGGATCAGCGCATGTCGTTTTAACATCCGCCGTGACCCAATGGCTAGGGCAATCGTCACCACCGCAGGTAGCCCCTCCGGAATAATGGCGACCGCCAAACTCACGGCGATCAAAAACAGTTCCGGCACATCGCCGCCCTGGATAAACCCAATCACAAAAATTACGGCCACTAGCGCTAGCGCCACCATTGCCAGCCGTTGACCCAAAAAGTCTAGGCGCTTTTGCAGCGGGGTTGGCTCACTTTCGACCGATTGAATCGAGTCGGCAATTTGCCCTAGCTGGGTTTCCATCCCCGTTGCCGTCACCACGCCTTTGCCGCGTCCGTAGGTGACTACAGTGCCCATAAAGGCCATATTGCGGCGATCGCCCAACGGTAATTCATCGCCAGCGATCGCGGCTACATGCTTCTCAATCGATTCCGATTCGCCCGTAAAAGCCGCTTCTTGCGTACGCAGATTGGCACTTTCCAATAGCCGACAATCGGCAGGTACCTGGTCGCCGTCTTCCAACTGCACCACATCGCCCACCACTAGCTCACGGGCTAGCACCTGATCCCACTGCGCCTCCCGCCACACCCGCGCCTTGGGTACAGCCATCTTCTTCAGCGCAGCAAACTCTTTTCCGGCGCGATACTCTTGCGTAAAGCCCAGCACCGCATTAAACACAACGATCGCCATAATTGCCAGGGCATCTTCAAAATCGCGCAGCAGTGCCGATGCCGCCGCCGCCACAATCAGCACAACCACTGCTGTCGCCTTCAGTTGATCCCACACCATCAGCCAGGGGCTTTTCAGGGATGGCTCTGTCAGCTCGTTTGCCCCGTTTTGAGCCAGTCTGCGTTCTACTTCGGCATGACTTAGCCCAGTTGTATCAGAGGTGCCGAGTTTGGCTAAAACTTGCGTTACGTCTTGTTGATACCAGTCGATCATTAGGGTTTAATGCTGCTGTAGCGACTTGCGCAAAGATTGGAGAGGGTGCTAATCGTGAAATAATCGCGAAATATAAGTGGCTAAACGTCAGCCAAAAATAGCTGTTCTTCTCGAACAGTTTACCCTTAACAGTAAACCACGCAGCTCGCCGATCGCGACTACACCGCAGGTTTGAGTTTGATTAATGATCCTGAGGATGCTAATGAGGAACCGCAGCTACCAGGACAGGGATCTGCTGTAAAAAGTTTTTGAGTAGGTGTTTGCCTTCTACCGTCAGAATGCTTTCTGGATGAAACTGCACGCCTTGGATGTGGGGATATTGGCGGTGGCGCACGCCCATGATAGTGCCGTCGTCTACCCAGGCAGTAATTTCTAGCGTGTCGGGGCAGGTGGGGCGATCGATTACCAGGCTATGGTAGCGGGTTGCCGTCATCGGATTAGACATGCCCTCAAACACACCAACGCCTGTGTGATGAATTTGGGACGTTTTGCCATGCATCAGCTCGCGTGCCGATGTAATGGTGCCGCCAAACATGAGGCCAATGCCCTGATGCCCCAGACAGACTCCCAGTAATGGAATGGTAGGGCCGAGCTGTCGAATTACATCGGGCGAGATTCCGGCATCTTCTGGGCGGCCAGGACCCGGTGAAATCACGATCGCGTCGGGCTGCAACTGCCGAATTTCTTCTACGGTGATTTGGTCATTGCGAACCACCCTTACTTCTTTTGCCACGGGTAGCTCTGCGCCTAACTCACCCAAATATTGCACTAGGTTGTAGGTAAAGCTGTCGTAGTTGTCGATTACAAGAAGCATGGGCGGTGGTGGTCAAGGGTAAGGAGTAACAGAGCAGCACTTATGAGAAGCACCTAGACTTTAAAACACTACAACTACAAAATAGTTGAACTGAGTCACTATCAGCGTTAGCAAGGGTGGAAATAGGAGAGACCCGGCAACCAAAACGGCGGCGATCGCGGCCATTAAAACGGCTCCAGCGGCGCAGTCTTTGGCTGTTTTGGCTAGCTCGTGATAGGTTTGCTTGACGATTAAATCGACGACTGATTCTAGCGCTGTGTTCAGTAGCTCCATCGTGAGGACTAAGCCGCTCGTCAGGCCAATGATGGCAATTTCGACCTGACTTAGCTGCAAGAAAATCGCCAAGGCGATCGCCGTACTGCCGACTAGTAAATGAATCCGAAAGTTACGCTGAGTATGAAACGCGTAGCTCAAACCTGCCCAGGCGTACTTGAAGCTAACGAGAAGGCTGGGAGCAATTTTCCACGCTAGCTCTCGGTTTGGCGGAATGAATGCCTTATGAGGTGAGGAACCAGGATGAGGTGAGGAGCTAGGAGGACTAAGTGGATTCTCAGTTGAAATGGGTTGAGTCATAGCCGGGTGGTCACATAGGGGACAAAAAATGATGTGGAAGCGATGTGGGGAGAAGAGGACTATTACGGCAGTCGGGTAGGTCTAACTAGATGCGGGCGATCGCGGCGTTAGGTAGGTGCGTTACCTCGCCTTCAATTATTAGGCTCATCAGTTAGACAGATGGCTGCATGACTAAATTCTATAAAACTCTCCAGATAGAGTATGTCTTTAAACTAAGAAAATCTGGTGAAGCAAGGGACAATTTCTTTGAGACTATATCTGCGGTTATAACAGCATGCCCAACAACAGGGGTTAGTGAATGTGCGCTTTACTACGTTAAGCAGGAGAGATATCCTATGAATTGGAGCGCTTGGGAATCAGAGTTAAAATACGTTCCGAGTTTTAAGTTGGGAAACTAGACCTGAAACCTCATCCAGCTCTTAGCAGGCAGTTGAGCGGGATGATTGTGGATGTCCAGAAGCCAGGGGGCGGCGAAGAAGGGTTCTGGTCAATCATACTGGATTGATATCCCCACAGATTGTAGCAAACCTGCTTGCTGATTCAGCATCCGGGTCAGGCTTGCCTCGTCCGGATGATCCCACCCGAGCAGATGTAGCAGCCCATGAGCCGCCAGCCACGCTAGCTCTTGAGTTAGGGTATGGTCTCGCTCTTGAGCCTGTTGCTGAGCAGTTTCTACCGAAATTACCAGATCCCCCAGATACGTTGGCAGTTCGGCGATCGCTGATGCGGGCAAGGGCTGCTCTGATTCTAAGGCCGCAAAAGCCAGCACATCGGTTGGCCGATCATTGTGACGATACTGAGCATTTAACTGCTGGATCTCTGCATCATCACTAAGGCGCAGGCTCAGCTCATAGTGTGAAATTACTGAAATGGTGGGCTGTAATTGCTCTAGCCAAATCTGGAACCATTGTTCCCAGGTCTCTACTGCAATGGGTGAGGGTGACGGGTCTCGATTAGTTAGAGTCTCACCGTTGGCCTCACCGTTGGCCTGTGACAGGTCTACTACATCGCCTGCTGCAAAAAAATAATCTTGAAGGGTAACCTCAACTTGAATTGTTTGCACCTGGGGCATGATCCCACCTCATTCAGCGAATCGTTGAACAATTACGAGCCAATCCAGCCGATCTAATTTATTAACCAGGTAAATTTTAACCAGTTAAATGATTAACGAGTTAAATAAGCTAAGCCTAATAGTAGCCCTATCAGTCCGGCTGTGGTCAGGGCGAAGTGCTGAATCGACGTGCCTCGCTTCTTGACCATGTTGCGCATGGCTAGTTTGACGTAGCTAGGTGGAGGCTCAGTCGGTTGAGGCTCGGTGGGCGGAGCGGGTTGAGATGATGCGATCGCCGCTCCAGAGGCCGCGTCTGTCGAATCATTGCTGCCAGCGTCTAGTGCGGCAGCTGGGGTGGCCGCAGGGGTGGAAATTGCGGCGGCAACGGGTTCATCGTTGGCTTCAGCCTCAACGACAGATGGGTCAGGCTTGGGTAGTTGAGGTAGATCACTCATGGGTGCAATTTAGGCAAGGCGATACGGATCAAATCTACCAAACAGCTTGCTTGGACAGATTTTGTTTGAATAGCTCATTGAACAGTTCAGTAGTTTGATTATCGCTTAGC
>CASBQX010000160.1 GCA_949127925.1 Synechococcales cyanobacterium PMM_0002 | reverse complement strand
TAATTGGGAATGATAGCATTCTCTAGCCACCCTACTTTCCTATGGAAACGGGGTGGCTAGGTTTTTGGGGTTTACTCTTACCCAATGCAGGAGAACCCCAATGATTGAGATGTTTGACGCGCCCATTGCCCGCAGTTTTTTGACGGATGGTGAGAATGAGAACGAGGATGAAATTCGCCCCTTGCCGCTAATTTTGCCGCTCTACTTCAATCCTTTGGCACCCGGCCAAGAGCAGATGCGGATTTTGCTAATTAGCAGCCCTACTTGGGTGCGTGAAACCATCCACGATCTGCATAGCCGGGGTTTTGCCAATGCCAACGATTGGAGCAGTTTGCTGCCCGGTGCCAACCCCAGTGAAGTCGTCAGCATTCTGACTCGACGGCGGCGGCGGCGATAGACGGGATGGGTGATTGTGGGAGCGGGGCATACCCGGCGGGATGTTAACTCTTAACGGTGAGCGGCAGCACTGAGGGCAGCACTGACGATGCCTGCAAATAGCGGCACGCCGTCGGTGCTGCCTAGCATCGGATCTGCGGCGCGTTCGGGGTGGGGCATCATCCCTAGCACGTTGCCTTGGCGATTACAAATGCCTGCAATGTTGCTTAAGGAGCCATTGGGATTGCCTACGGCGGTGAGTTGGCCGTCGGCGGTGCAGTAGCGGAACAGCACCTGCCGATTGGCTTCCAGCTCTGCCAACGTCTGAGTGTCGGCATAATAGCAGCCTTCGCCGTGGGCAATGGGTAGGGTAATGACCTGCCCGTGCTGGTACTGCTGGGTGTAGGGCAAGTCGGTACGTTCGACTCGCAGCGGCACGCGATCGCAAACAAAATGTAAGTCGCGATTGCGCATCAGTGCCCCTGGCAACAGCCCCACTTCTGTCAGCACCTGGAAGCCATTACAAATCCCTAGCACCAGGCCACCGCGTTCGGCATGTTGCACCGCCGCCTGCATGGCCGCAGAGAACCGGGCGATCGCCCCACAGCGCAGATAATCGCCATAGCTAAACCCGCCGGGTAAAATCACCAGATCCAATTCCGATAGGTCACTTTCCTCGTGCCACACCATCCGCGTGGGCAGATGCAGCAGGTCGCGGGTCACCATGGCAACGTCGCGATCGCAGTTTGATCCAGGAAATACAATAATGCCAACGTTCATAGCTGCACAGGTTTTAACCTAGTTTTTTAACCGGGATTAAGTTGAAGCTGAGTCAGTTCAAACCGATAGTTTTCAATTACCGGGTTGGCCAATAGCTGATCACACATGCGATCGATTTGCTCACGGGCAGTCGTCTCATTTGTTGCAGTCAGCGTCACTTCCACATATTTGCCAATCCGCACCTGTTCCACGTTGTCGTAGCCCATATGCTTTAGCCCCGACTGCACCGCTGTACCAGCAGGGTCGAGCACAGAGGGGCGCAGCGTCACGTAAATGCGAACTTGATAGGTTTGATTCATACACCCCCACTAAACCTGGAACACGAATCTATTTTATGACGGGCGGTGACATATTGCGGTGTGTCGTGCAATTAAACCCGTTGGTGGACAGGTTGATTTTTCGCAGGTGCAGCGTCCAAAAAATCAGCCCTCCTCGCTAGGTTTCAAACATCCTCTAAGATGGACAGAAGGGAACGGGTGTTTTGCCTGCCCCTAATTTTTCCGCCTGAGACCATTGGCAGTCGCTAGAGTACAAGTCCATGAAAGCTCGTCGAACTCGCAGCCAGGAGCGAATTCTCACTCTACTCAAAACCCTGAACCAGGCCGTTTCGGCTCAAGATATTCATTCAGACCTGCGACAGACGGGGCAAAATATTGGACTGGCAACAGTGTACCGATCGCTGGAGTCACTGAAGCTGGAGGGCGTGGTTCAGGTGCGCACCTTGCCCTCGGGCGAATCGCTCTACACCTCCACGCACGACGATCGCCACCATCTCACCTGCTTGCGCTGCGGCGATTCGATTCCGATTAATGAATGCCCGGTGCATGAGCTAGAAGAACAGCTGCACCGCTCGTACCAGTTCAAAATCCACTATCACATGCTGGAGTTTTTTGGCCTCTGCACCCAGTGCCAACTGGCATCAACTGCGGGCAATCTACCCTCAGCATAAATCTATCTTGGTAGCCCCCAGACTCGGTTGCACCAAGATAGATTCACGCTCTGCAAATCGGCATTTAGGCAGAAGCACTAGTCGGCTGCTCCTAGCGCCCTTTAGGCTTGCTTTTCATCTACCATCGACATCATGCCTTTGAGGGCAGCAGGGACGCTTTTGGGATCCATAAACATGACTTTGCTGCTGTCGCTTTTGCCAATCGTAGTTCCCATATCCATGTAGCCCAGCGCCAGCAGCATTTGTCCGGCATCGGCAGCGCGAGGGTCGCTCTTGAGGGCTTGGGTCATAATGTGGATGGCTTCGGCAGTGGCCTGTGCTCTTAGCACTTGGGTTTGGCGATCGGCTTGGGCTTTCAAAATGGCGGCTTTTTGGTCGGCTTCGGCCTGCAAAATCACGGCTTTTTGGTTGGCTTCAACCGCCAACAGTTGAGCATCTGCCTTCCCTTTAGCCGAGTTAACGGCTGCTTCGCGATCGCCTTCGGAGGTCAAGATCAAGGCACGCTTGCGGCGTTCTGCCGACATCTGCATCTCCATCGCTTCTTGCACTGCTTTAGACGGAATGATATCTCGCAGTTCTACCCGCGTAACTTTGACGCCCCACGGGTCAGTGGCGACATCTAGCTCGTGCAGCAGGTTTTCGTTGATTTGGGAGCGCGCGGTGAAGGTTTCATCGAGTTCGAGTTGACCCATCTCGGCGCGAATTTGGGTCAGCACCAGATTGACCATCGCGGCATGTAGATCTTGGACTTTGTAGTATGCCTTTTCCATATCGACAACCCGCCAGTAAATCACGGCATCGACTGTAATGGCCACGTTGTCACGCGTAATGCTGGGCTGGGGCGGAATGTCTAGCACTTTTTCGCGGATGGTGTCTTGAAAGGCAACCCGGTCAATGAATGGAGCCACAAAGTTCAGACCTGGGTTGAGTTTTTTGTTGTAGCTACCCAAGCGTTCAACTAATGCTTCGTTGCCCTGGTTGATAATTCTGACCGAGCTGGCTAGCCCAGAACCACCCAGCGCTAGAGCAATTAATGCAAAAAAGCCTTCCATTGAGTCATCTCTCCTAATATTAAATAGCTTGGTATTGAATAGCTTGACTTGATTAATAGCTTGATCTGTAATAGAGCAACTCCGGGAGTCATGCCGCAGATCTATTCGTGAATTAGATGCTCGGGCAATACCACTAGTGTTGTGCCCTGGCGCTCAACGACGATCACTTTCTCGTTGGGGGCGATCGCCAGCGTTGGGTCATCGCACCGTGCCTGCCAGGAGTTCCCTTCATAGATCACCCGTCCGGTCTGCCCTGGCAAAATGTTGGTTAGTGTTTTCGCCTCTTTAGAATCTTCAATCAGTCGAGACTTGCGGATGGGGACCAACCGCCGCATCAGCAGGGTGAGAATGACGGAGAGCACCAGCCACAAAGCGACCTGAATGCTGGCTTGTGGCACCACCAACGCCACCAGTGCCACCAGCAGCGCGCTAATCCCCATCGTCAATTCTACAAATGCCGTTGGCAGCAGCAATTCCATCACGCACAACGCAACGCCTGCAATCATCCAACTAACCACTGGACTAGGCATGATCACATCTCAGAAAAAGCTTAAGAACGTTAGAGACCAGAGGCATGACGGGTTGAAAGCTTCAGGGGAAATTCTAAACCGTTACTCCATCATGACTTAAGACCATCATGACTGATGCAGGGATCTTAGATGCAGGGATTTCAGAGATAAAGAGACTCTAGAGGATAGATACGAGGATAGGTAGATGAATTTTGGAGCGGCGATCGCCTTCTGCTAGCCCCCGCACCACTCGCCGTCTGCCCATCTGTCTGTCAAAATATTGGTGCGCTCTGACAATCCCGATGTACCCTGATCAAAAAGTAGGGCTGTTGTCTGCGTTTGCTGTGTGGTTTTGTAATGTGGTTTTGTAATGTGGTTTTGATCCGCTAATTACTTAGGATTATGGATTTAATCAGATCGGGAATTTGATTGACGGTAGGGGCGAACGGCCGTTCGCCCCTACAGAAGAATGGCGGAGTTACTTAATTCTCACTCCTTAATATTTTTGTTGTTTGCCCATGACTTCCTCCCTTGCCTCCGATCGCTCCACGAGTGGCCGTTTTCCTGCCCAGATGCAGTGCGTTAATCCTAGCTGTCGGTCTGCTAACCCGCTGGGGCAGCCGCTGTGTGTGACGTGCGACACGCCGCTGGTCTATCGCTACCTGTGGGCGGTGGGGGCAGGGGCAGAAACTGTTGCAGTCGGCACCGAGGTGGGCGATCGCTACCTCGTCATTGCGCCGCAGGTTTGGCTAGAGACGCAGCCCGCCACCCCGCCATACCTCCCCGACAGCTTGCCCGATCGAGCCTTGCCCTACTTAAAGCTGTATGCCCAACGTCTGCACCTGCCGACCCTGTATGGCATCCATGAGCCAGGTCATCCGACTGGGTATCTGACCGGGCATCTGGCCGAGCCGATGTTGCTGTTAGAAAATGTGCCGCTAGATCAAACTGGCAAACCGCTGCCAACTCTGGCGTTTAGCTTCAAGGCAGCTGCGCCAATGCGTCAGCTCCACTGGCTGTGGCAACTATTGGAGCTATGGGCACCGCTGCTAGAATATGGAGCCGCGTCTAGCCTGCTGCTGCCCGGTAATATTTGTGTAGAAGGTTGGCGGGTGTGGCTGCGGGAGCTGGTGGACGATCGTCAGTCGGTGCAGTCACCCCATCTAAGCGGTTTGGCTGATCTGTGGCTCAGCTGGGCGGATTTGCTGCATCCAACCATTGCGCCAGATCTGTTGCAGCTCTGTCAACAGATGCAGGGTCAACAGATGCAGGGTCAACAGATGCAGGCAGATTCCTCTAAATCCACTGAAGATGACGGGTTGCGGGCGATCGCTCTGCGTCTCAACCAACTGCTACTGGAGCAATTGGCCCAATCGACGCTGCGCCTAACGACAGCGGCGGTGACCTCTACAGGCCCTCGGCGCACCCACAACGAAGATGCCTGCTATCCCCCACCCGCTCGCTCCACGGCATCTGGCTTTGTCAACGCGGCGTCTGATCTGGCCGGGTTGCCGCAGCTGGCGATCGTGTGCGATGGCATTGGTGGGCATGCCGGGGGCGAAGTGGCCAGCCAGTTGGCGGTGCGATCGCTCCAACTGCAAGTGCAGGCATTGCTTAACGAAGTGGCTCAACAGCCCGAAATCATGTCTCCCGATGTGGTGATGCAGCAGCTTGAAGCGATCATTCGCGTGGTCAATAACGTCATTGCGGCTCAAAACGATAGCCAAGGCCGCGAAGCCCGACAGCGGATGGGAACCACGCTGGTCATGGCGATACAGCTGCCGCAGCTAGTTAAAACGGCGCGGGGCGATCGCAATGCCCACGAGCTTTACCTGGCTCATGTGGGCGACAGTCGCGCCTACTGGCTCACAGCGTCCGGCTGCTACCTGCTCACCCTAGACGATGACGTGGCCGGACGCGAGGTGCGGATGGGACGTGATACCTACCAGCAAGCGCTCACCCGAGCCGATGCGGGCATCCTCATCCAAGCGATGGGCACCCGCACTGCCGATGCCCTCTACCCCAATGTGCAGCGATTTCTGCTCGACGCCGAGGGCATTCTGATGCTGTGCTCCGACGGGTTAAGCGATAACAGTTGGATAGAACAATCGTGGAAAGATCTGACCCATGCTGTTTTAGACGGTACGCTGTCCCTCGACGCAGCGGCTCAAGCCTGGGTAACTCTGGCTGACAGCAAAAACGGTCACGACAATACATCCGTCGTCCTGATGCACGCTCATGTCGCTCTCGATCAGGTGTACCTGTTTGATCCCAGCTTGCCCCAGCCTCCCACTGGTGCGGTGGAGCCGCTGGAGACAGAGCTGTCTCAGGCGTCAAAAGCCCTGCTCTATGACGAAGAGAGCGATCCCGCAGCTGCTCTGCTTGAGGGCACATTTACCCCAACTCGACCCAAATTTTCTCTACCCTGGACTACGATCTTGGCTCTGCTGGCCGTATTGCTAACGCTGGGGGCGATCGGATTCCAGCTCTGGCGGCAGACGGGTATGCCTAATTTGCAGCGTCCGCCACAGAATACATCTCAACCGTAAAGCGCTTTTCTGCGCCTATTCTCTGCCTATTATCTATAGTTTCCCGATTTTTCTGCCAGTTGGGAAGTGACACATCCTGTGCAAAGATAGTGAATGTTATTGCTGGTAGCGCTTGGGCAGTCCTGCGCCTCATCAGAATAACTGTTAGAGGAAGCAACACTGTAGATCTGTATGAAGGCTGGCGATCGCGTTCGAGTAAAAGAATCTGTTCTGGTCTACCACCATCCGGAACACCGGAACGAGCCGTTTGATCTGCAAGGTCAAGAGGGTGAGGTGATAGGTCTTGCCAGCATCTGGCATGAAAAGCCCATTAGTGCGAATTTTCCAGTGCTGGTAAAGTTCACCAAAAAGTTCAAAGCCCATCTGCGTGATGTTGAACTAGAGATGATTTGAACTAGAGATGATTTAAACTCGGCGGCACAGCGATCCCCCAATATTCAACTCCCGCCGCATTGTCGCCAGATCTCGCTGGTTCTGTGCGGCTGTTTTTTAGTACCACTGGCAATAGACGTCCCCTACAGCCAGCCTTTCAACCGATAAATCACTAGTCCGACGTATTCTTTGATGGCGCGAGTGGTTTGTTGGAGGCGATCGCTATCAGGCAGTACGTTCAAAATGGTGGCCTGGGGGCTGCTGTTTACTTCCTGGATTTCTTGGTTGGTGACTAGGAAGTCGGTGGGGGCGGGGATGGCGTCGATGCCTTGCTTTTGGAAGATGGCGAGCGATCGCGGCATATGCAGGGCGGATGTCACTAGCAAAATGCGCTGTATCCCTTTAGATTGCAAGATTTTTTTAACTTCGACGGCATTTTCGTAGGTATTGAGGGAGTTTGGCTCCTGCAAAATGGCAGCGGCTGGAACGCCCAGGGTTGTGGCGACTGCGGCCATGTCGCCTGCTTCGGGTGGCCCACCGCCTTTCCAGTTAATTCGCCCGCCGCTCATAATCACCAGCGGGGCTTTGCCTTCGCGGTATAGCTGCGCGCCGTAGAGCACGCGATCGCCAGATTCGGCTAAATCGACGGCGGGGCGCGGCGGAATCTGCGGCTTGACGCTGCCCCCTAGCACGACGATGGCGTCGGCGGTGGGCAGGTTAGCGATCGGTAAATTTTGCCATTCTAAAGATTTCAACAGCTGGGTTGATAGCCAGCCGTTGCTTCCAGCCAGCAGAACTGTTAACGCCAGAACCAAACAGATTGCGGCTTGCCTGGGGCGTTTCCATAGTTTGACCATGGCCACCACAATCAGCAAACAGGCTAGCCCTAAGGGGTAAATAAATAAGGGAAGGAGTTTGGAAAGAAAGAGGAACATGGGGTAGGGCGTGGTGGTTAAAGGGGACTGTTCTGGTTTAGACCGCGATGTTCCGCACGAAAAGCATCACGGTTCCTAGACAGTTTTAACAGCTGACTCGCCCGTATAATAGCAACGATCCTACGCCGACGACTTTCATGAGTGATGCTCTGTTTTGTATTGAAAATTTGCGGGTTGCCTATCCGTTTCAGCGCGCGGGGGTGCTAGCAGATGGCAGTCGGCACACGAGCTGGGCGGTGGATGGAGTATCGCTGACGCTGAAGGCCGGGGAGCGGCTGGGGCTGGTGGGGGAGTCGGGCTGTGGCAAATCGACGCTGGGACGGGCCGCAATGCGGTTGCTGCCAGCGGCGGCTCAAGTCGAGGGGCGGGTGATGTTTTGCGGCCAGTCGGTGTTTGACCTGTCGCCCAAAAGCCTGCGGCAGTTTCGGGGTGAGGCGATCGCCATCGTGTTTCAAGATCCGATGACGCGGCTCGACCCGGTGATGACGATCGGTGCCCATTGTCTAGAAACGCTGTGGGCGCATGAGCCAACCTTGTCGCCAGCCGAGGCCAAAGCGCGGGCGATCGCGACTTTAGAAGCAGTCAAAATTCCGGCTAGCCGCTGGTCGCAGTACCCCCATGAGTTTAGCGGTGGTATGCGGCAACGGGTGGCGATTGCGCTGGCGCTATTGCTCAACCCCAAGCTAATTGTGGCAGATGAGCCAACGACCAGTTTGGATGTTACCATTGCGGCTCAGATTTTGCGCGAACTGACGCGGCTGTGCCAAGACCGGGATATGGGGCTGCTGCTGATCTCGCACGACCTGACGCTGGTGGGGGAATATTGCGATCGCATTGCTGTGATGTACGATAGCAAGCTGGTGGAACTGGGCAACACCCAGGCTGTACTCCGTAATCCGCAGCACGACTACACGCGATCGCTGCTGCGGGCGGCGCTGCATGTGCAAGCCGAGCAGCCGCTTGAGGTGTTGCAGGCCGTGGGCCAAACTGACCTGCTGTTAGCACCCTCAGAGCCGCGACCCTCGACCCCGCTGCTCAAACTCGACAATCTCCAGAAACACTACACGCTAGAGCAAAACCTGATCGCCCGTCTGCTGTCGCGACAGCCCAGCAGCGTGATCAAAGCGGTAGATGGGGTGAGTTTAGACCTCTACCCTGGGGAAATCCTAGGGTTAGTGGGAGAGTCGGGCTGTGGCAAAAGTACGCTATCGCGCACAATTTTGCGGCTGATTCAGCCAACGGGTGGGCGAATCGAGTTTTTGGGGCAAGATATTACCGAGCTGCCGCCCGAGGCGATGCGGCAGCAGCGGCGACAGATGCAGATGATTTTTCAAGATCCTCATGCCTGCCTCAATCCGCTGATGACAGTCGGGCAAAGCATTGCCGATCCGCTGTTGATTCACGGGTTAGCTAGCCCAGGGGCAGCGAAAGCCCGAGTCGAAGCGATGCTAGAGCGGGTTGGGTTGACCCCGGCCGAAAATTACTATCATTGCTATCCCGGTGATCTGTCGGGGGGGCAGCAGCAACGAGTGGCGATCGCCCGTGCTTTAATTACCCGTCCCAAGCTGCTGATTTGTGATGAACCCGTGAGTATGCTGGATGCCAGTGTGCAGGCGCAGGTATTGGAGTTGATGTTAGAGCTGAAGCGCGAGTTTGATCTAACCTACCTGTTTATTACCCATGACCTTTGGCTAGCCAGGTTTTTGTGCGATCGCATTGCGGTGATGAGCGCTGGAAAAATTGTTGAACTCGGCCCCACGGCGCAGCTGTTTGCCCATCCCCAGCATCCCTATACCCAAACCCTGCTCCAATCTGCACCGCTCCTAACCCGCCCATAGAGACGCGATTAATCGCGTCTCTACGAAAATTGGGTAGAGACGCGATTAATCGCGTCTCTACGGGTTAACGAGACGTTGTCCCCTGGTTTGGATCACCTTCAACCCGAGGATTGTCGGTGCCGGGTGCATCTGCGGCAGCTCCAGGTCTGACCGCTTGAGCGGAGCCTTGTCCGGTTCGGCGCAGGCTTGGGTCAAGGGTCGTTTGTTTGCCACCCGATGCCGTTGGAGTTGTTTGCTTGGATTTGGCAGCAGGAGGTGCAACTTCCACTAACTCTGCCAGTGAAAAGTTATTGGTATTGACTCCGGCATAGTTAACCTTGTTAAACCGGACAACCGCAGGATACCTGATGCCACTTTGATCAACAGTCGCAACCGTTCCTACCTCCTGATACCAGTAAGATTCTTTGCGAAGAATCCGAACCGTAGAACCACGCTGAACCATGGGTATTATTCCTCTGGGTGTAAGCTGAAATTGAGTTAATAAGCTAATTACAGGACAGGTCTAAATGGGTTATGAAACCGTAAGTTTAGATGCCTTCGGCCTAACTTTGAGACAAACCGGATGCTTACCCCAAAAAATATTCCACAACTCAAATAGGATGTCTATGTAAGCTTATATAAGCAACAATCTAAACATTGGTGAACAGACATCCTCTCTTAGGAAGATGTTTCAGATCAACTATAGCGGTTAAAGCGGTTTAATTTTACTTAAATCACAGCGGATCATCAAAAAGTTTAAAGAGGTACCCGACAGTTGTGATGGGCTAATCAGAGCTGCTTTAGATCTGCTAGTCAGACGCTGCTTCAGGCGATTGCAGCCGCATCACAATCAGCGTCATATCGTCTCCTGCTTGGCGCTCTGCCCCAATAAATTGCTGCACGCAATTGAATAAATAATCCAAAATTTCTTGAGGCGAGCGGTAGTGATAGCAGGCCCATTGAAAATCTTTGCTGAGGTTGTCCTCGTCGTAGCGATCGCCATTTGGATTTGCCGCATCTGTAAACCCATCGGTAAAGTAGATCAGCGTATCGCCGGGATTCAACTGCACCTGCGCATTGTAGTATTGCGTGTCTACATCTAGGCCAATCAGCATCCCTAGAGTGTCTAATCGCTCTAGCGTTTGACTGGCCGCCTTCCACAGCAAGGGGGGATTGTGGGCGGCGTTGCTGTAGTCAAGCAGGCGGGTTTGGGCATCATATTCGGAATAAAACAGCGTCACAAACCGATTAGAGTTTTCCAAGTCGGCATACATCACATGGTTGAGGTGCTGCAAAATCCGAGCTGGCGAGTGACCATTGAGCACCTCCGCCCGCAGCATTCCTCGCAGCATGGTCATAATTAACCCGGCGGGGACGCCCTTGCCCATAACATCGCCAATGGTTATACTCCACCGCTCAGACTCATTTAGCCCTTGCGTGGGACTCGCCTGGTCATAATGGGCTGGAATAAAGTCGTAGTAGTCACCGCCGACTCGGTTAGCCGTTTGGCAGCGGGCGGCCAGTTCGATGCCCTCAATCTTGGGGCACTGCCGTGGCAAAAGCTGATATTGAATTTCGGCACCGATTTCTAATTCCCGATCTAGCCGCTCTTTTTTCCGCAGTTCAACGGTCAGTTCATCGGTGGCGATCGCCACTGCCGTTTGATCTGCCACTAGCCGCACCAGTTTTTGCCGGGTTTCAGTCCACTCATAGTTTGGATCCCGGCTAAATACATAGAGCCGACCCCGTTCCACGGTTTTGGCCAAAATTGCCGTCCCAAAAAACTGAATATCTGCCCCCAGAAATCGACTGACCTGCTGGTCTAACGCGGCTGTGAAGTTCGTCAAAGGCACAGTCTTCCCGCCCGAACTGTTCGTCCCCATTAGCTGATTGGTCGCAATTTCTAAGGCTTTACGGATGCTCTGGCTTTGCCGACTGTCTTGGCAGTGAATCCGCTCCAGCCGCATTTGGCCGTTGGGTTTAAACAGAATTAGAGCACCACCGTCGGCATCTGTGACGCGACTGGCGATCAGCGGTGTTAGCTCCAAAAACTGATTGAGATTGGTGAAGCTGCGCAGGGCAAACCCCAACGAACTGAGTAAATCTTGGACTTTATTATGCTCCCGGTGCAGCCGTGACACCAGTTCCTTGAGGGCAAACACCGGGGTCATGTCGGGCGAGGGGGCAGTGCCAGACATGTCAGGGGCGGGTGAAGGCTGTCGTGGAATGGGGACGGTGGTCATCGGGTAAACAGTAGATACCGGAAGTAACTAGAGGTAACTAATTGTGAAAAGCCGCCAGTGACATTGAATCAATCACGTTACGAATCAATCACTTTACATTGGACAGTTAACACCAACACATATTGGGGTAAATTCTAACGAATGGTAAGGCGATCGCAATAAAACTTCTCAATCTCTCCATGTGGCTCTAGCATAGCTCAGTAGTTTCACTAATAGAACTAAGGTGAACCGAATCGCAGCAAATGGGGCTAAGTCTTTTGACCTCACTTTAGCCTCGCTTTGACCCCACGTTAGCCCTGCTTTGACTCCACAACTGACATTG
>CASBQX010000159.1 GCA_949127925.1 Synechococcales cyanobacterium PMM_0002 | reverse complement strand
TTTCCTGTGAGCGACGTTCGAACTGTTTCAGATACAAAGCGAGCGTTTTACGCCGCGCACACTCGTCCGATCAACTCTATCTATCGTCGGGTGGTAGAAGAGTTGATGGTAGAAACCCATCTGCTGTCGGTCAATGTGGACTTTCGCTACGATCCGATTTACGCGTTGGGGGTCGTGAATACCTTCGATCGCTTCATGCAGGGCTATCGTCCCGACCAAGATAAGCCGTCGATTTTTAACAGCCTATGTCAGGCTGTGGGTGGTAATCCGCAAACCTATCGCCACGAGGCCGAGACGCTTCAATCAGAGGCGGCACAGCTCTCAGTAGAGGAGGTGTTGGCCAAGCTCAACGATCCGGCCAGCGAATCGACCTCAGCCTTAATCGGGCAATTGCGGGACATCGCCGGAAATGCCAGCTTTAAGTACAGCAGATTGTTTGCGATTGGGCTGTATACCTTACTAGAGCAAATGGACGCTGAGGCTGTAAAGGACGAGAAGCAGCTCAACCAGGTTCTAGAGCCGCTTTGTCAGGCGCTGAAGCTGTCTTCTGACAAGGTGCAAAAAGATCTGGAGCTGTACCGTGGCAATCTAGAGAAAATGGTGCAAGCCCAGGCTGTGATGGAAGATATTTTGCAGGCCGACCGTAAAAAGAAGGAAGATCGAGCCAAGGCAAAAGATGCGATCGCCACACCGCCTAGCCCACCCTCGGAAACACCGAGTTAGAGACCTAGGACAATATTGCTGTAGGGGCAGGGGCATTTTAGGGGCATGGCAGTGCCATGCCCCCACGACAGGTAATCCTACCTAGTGCAATTCACGTTCCTTAAGCAGTTGAGGCATAGGCCGACGGGCCTCCCAGGCGGCAGCGGCAGGCTTGGACGGAGTTTCTGAGTCTAGGGCGGCTAGTTGCCCTTCCAGCTGAGCTTTGACCACATTGCGGTAGTCGAAGAAGTGTTCTCCAGCTCCTAGGGCAACAATGTAGTCGTAGAGTAGGCGAGGCTTAAGGATAGCGATCGCCACTAGCTGCCACCAAAACCGGAAGCGAGTCGAGCGCAGCATCCCCTGTCGCCAGCAGAGTGCCCAAAACAGACGCATCTCAGTTGCCGTAATCGGGCGATCGGTTTTCCCCCGCCAGCCACTCATCATCATAAAATGCCGAAAGGTGCGCTTTAGATAAGGCAGCGGCTCATAAATCTGCCAAAATGCGTTTATGTATTCGTGCACGATGTCGGCCACCGGGCGCGTCGGCATAAAATTCATGATCGCGCCCTGGTGTATCGTTGCCAGATCTTCGGTGAGCCGATCTTCGGCCTTGAGGCGATCCCATAGAGCGGTATTGCGCAATGCCTGAAGCAGGCTGAAGTGTGCCTGCGGGATCCCAGTGTCTTGAATAAAGGCTCGAATGCGATCGCCTGCACCAGGCCGCTCATGGTCGAAGCCAAGAATAAACCCTGACATCAGCTGTAGCCCTGCGCGAGTCAGCTTGTGACACGAGTCCATCAGGGACTGACGCGTATTTTGAAATTTCTTCACTCCCACCAGGCTGTCCGTGTCGGGGGTTTCAATTCCCATAAACAGCGTCGTGAACCCGGCTTTTACCATCAGTTCAATCATTTCATCATCGCTGGCTAAATTCAGCGACGCTTCGGTGATGAGAATGAACGGGTAGTTGTGCGCCTCCATCCAGGGAATTAGCTCCCGGAGGAACACCTTAGCATTGCGCGTGTTGCCAATGAAATTGTCGTCTACCACAAACACATAGCGCCGCCAGCCCAACTGATAGAGCGCTTCAAACTCGGCCAGCATTTGAGCGGGCGTTTTGGTGCGGGGCTTGCGGCCATAGAGGTTAATAATGTCGCAAAACTCGCACTGGAAGGGGCAACCGCGAGAAAATTGTACCGTAATCGCCAGATAAGCGCTCAAATCTAGCAGGTCGAAGCGGGCAATGGGGGTTTGGGTCACATCGGGCTTGACCTCTGAACGGAAGGTACCCATCTTGTCGCCACGGGCGATCGCCTCCAAAAACGGCGGAATCGTGCATTCTCCTTCATCCAGAATTAAATAGTGGGCACCGGCTGCTAAGGCAACATCGGGGTAGGAGGTGGGATATGGCCCTCCCACTGCCACTTTTTTACCAAGGGCGATCGCCTTGTGGATGAGGTCTTGAAAATCCTGTTTCTGAATCACCATGGCCGAGAGGATCACCAGATCGCACCAGTCCCAATCGGCTTCAGTTTCAAATCGAACATTGCGATCGGCAAAGCGAATCTCCCAATCGGGAGGCAGCATTGCCGCCACCGTAATCAAACCAAGCGGAGGATTCGTTGATCGCAAACCTGCCAAGTCGAGCGCTTCCTGATAAGACCAAAACGAATTGGGCATTACAGGCCACAATAATAAGGCTTTCATGAGAACTCCGGGGGTAAGGAGAATCTGTGAATTAGGCTTAACGTGTGTATTTTCTTGCTGTGTTTTCTTAACTGTGTTTTCTTGATCAAAATTATAGAGATCCTATTTGTTTGCGTAGGATTAGTTTTATTACTTATTGTTTTCACGAATTCCATAGAGCTTGGCGCATTTGATCAAGAAGCCTGCTGGGGCAAATGGGTTATGGTAAGAACGCTAGGTTAAACTGATCGGGCAAATTGGGTCACATCAGTTTATCTATTGGTTAGGCGATTTCATTCTTTAGCAGCGTGACGTTGGGGTTCATGGGCAAGCAGCGCGTTCTTTCAGGCATTCAGCCAACTGGCGACCTTCACTTAGGCAATTATCTAGGAGCTATCCGCAACTGGGTCGAAATTCAGCAAGAGTTCGACAGCTTTTTATTCATGGCCGACCTGCACGCCATTACGGTGCCGCAAGATCCAAAGTTACTAGCCGACAGCACCTACAAAGTAGCAGCGCTCTACTTAGCCTGTGGGATTGACCTAGAACATGCCACCATTTTTGTGCAGTCGCATGTGCCCGCTCACAGCGAATTGGCGTGGCTATTGATGTGCATTACGCCGCTGAACTGGTTAGAAGACATGATCCAGTTCAAGGAAAAAGCGGTGAAGCAAGGCGAAAATGTGGGGGCTGGCTTGCTCAACTATCCGGTGCTTCAGGCCGCCGATATTTTGCTATATGAGCCAGATAAAGTGCCCGTTGGCGAAGATCAAAAGCAGCATTTGGAGCTGACGCGAGACATTGCCGCGCGGCTGAACTACCAGTTTGGCAGTGAAACCCAGCCCATTTTGAAACTGCCCGAGCCGATGATTCGGGCGGCCGGGGCACGGGTAATGAGCCTCACCGATGGCACCAAAAAGATGTCAAAATCTGACCCATCCGACCTCAGCCGCATTAGCTTATTAGACCCGCCCGAGCAGATTCAGCACAAAATTAAACGGTGCAAAACTGACCCAGTGCGCGGCTTGCAGTTTGACGATGCCGCTCGGCCAGAATGCCATAATCTGCTGTCGCTCTATATGATTTTCTCGAACCAGTCGAAAGAGGCAGTGGCGCAGGAATGTGCAGACATGGGCTGGGGTCAGTTCAAGCCGCTGTTGACCGACACCCTAATTACTGCCCTGAAGCCAATTCAAGAAAAATATACCCAGATTCGAGCTGAGCCAGGGTATTTGGATGCGGTGCTGCACGACGGCAAACAGAAAGCTGAGGCGATCGCCAACTTCACCTTAAATAAGGTGAAACAGGCACTGGGATTTTCGATCCCAACCTAGGGGAAAAAGCAGGACGGGCTGAGCTTAAACCAAGGGATACCGGGCACCTGATATCCTAAATATCTAGAGCGATATCATCCCCAACTGAATCACCCCTCCACTGTATTTCGTCACCCTTCATGTCAGATTCCTTTTCTCCCCTCTCCAGTTCCCTAGCACCTGTCCCCGCCTCCCGCCTGCAAGCCGCTGCCCACGCGGGTGAGTTTTTGGTTACGGCAGAGGTGATGCCGCCCAAGGGGGGAAACCCGGCACATATGGTAGAGATGGCAAGGCTATTGTGCGATCGCGTCCATGGGGTAAACATTACCGATGGCAGTCGGGCGGTGCTGCGAATGTCATCGCTGGCGGCATCGGTGGTGCTGCTGCACCATGGGATCGAGCCAATTTGCCAGATGGCCTGCCGCGATCGCAACCGCATCGGGCTACAGGCCGACCTGATGGGTGCAGAAGCCCTCGGCATTCGCAACATTTTGGCACTCACAGGTGACCCCGTCAAAGCCGGTGACCATCCCGACGCCAAACCTGTGTTTGATCTAGAATCGGTGCGACTGCTGCAACTGATTCACAAGCTCAACCAAGGCGTAGACTGCAACGACAAACCGCTAACGGATGGCGCAACCCACCTATTTGCCGGAGCCGCAATTGACCCCCAATGTCCGAGCTGGTCGGGCACCCAG
Source organism: Synechococcales cyanobacterium PMM_0002 (assembly GCA_949127925.1). GTDB lineage: Bacteria > Cyanobacteriota > Cyanobacteriia > Elainellales > Elainellaceae > CASBQJ01. Next base: position 4,028 of record CASBQX010000159.1, on the reverse strand, counting down.
CGGCGGTTTGAACGCAAATTAGCAGCGGGGGCGCAGTTCTTTCAAAGCCAGTTAATTACAGATTTCGATCGCCTAGAAAAGTTTATGCACCAGATTGCCGCAGGCGGTAACAAGCCAGTTTTGGCTGGAATTTTTCTGCTAAAATCGGCAAAAAATGCTCACTTTATTAACAAAAATGTACCCGGTGCCCAAATTCCCCAACACCTGATCGATCGCCTAGAACATGCCAGTCATCCGCTCGAAGAAGGAGTGGCGATCGCCGCCGAACAGGTGCAACTCGCCCGCCAGCTTTGCCACGGCGTCCACATGATGGCCGTCAAACGAGAAGATCTGATTCCCAAAATTTTAGATTTGGCAGGCGTTCAGCCCCTGCGGTAGATCATGGGGCGATCGCCACCACAATGATTTAAGCCATCCTTCATCCTTCAGCCCCCATCCCTCATCCTTCATCCTTCATCCTTCCCCATGCCTACCTACCCCGGAATTTCCAGCGACGCCTTCCGTCACCCGCTGGACGCTCAAGCCGAACAGACCTTGCGCAGTGTTCCAGGGTTTGATCTAATTGCGCGGCGGTTTGTCGAGTTTGTTTACGAACGGCCACGCCATATTTTCTTGATGGGTAACAGCATCGAAGTTGGGCCACGCCAATACTCCACGGTGTATCAAATCTTTCGAGAATGCTTGCGATCGCTCGATATTCAGCCTGAGCCAACCCTATTTGTGTCACAGTCTTCACTCGTAAACGCTTACGCCCTAGGGCAAGAGCGTCCCTGTGTCGTGCTCAGCACAGCGCTGCTGGATTTAAGCGATGAGCAAGAGCTGCGATCGGTGATGGCGCACGAGCTGGGGCACCTCAAGTGTGGGCACACTGTCCTCAATCAAATGGCAACCTGGACTATTAGCATTGCCTCAGGCTTGGCAGACATGACCTTTGGGTTGAGCAGTCTCGTGAGTACAGGGTTGCTCATGGCGTTCTATGAATGGCTACGCAAAGCAGAGCTATCGGCAGATCGCGCCGCTTTGCTAGTCATGGATGATGTCAAACCCGTGCTGACAAACATGATGAAGCTGGCAGGCGGCAGCAGTCGCTATGCCAACGAACTCAACTTGGACGAGTTTACCCGCCAATCTACCCGCTATCAGGCGCTAGACCAAGACGGGCTGAACCAGGTCTATAAGTTTCTGCTGTACAACAATCTCTCGGCAGGACTGTTTCAGACCCATCCGTTTACCGTAGAACGTGTACACTTTCTCAAAGAATGGTCAGAGTCGGACGATTACCGCCAAATCCGCAGCGGCAGCTACAGCCGCACGGGTGAAGGAGCCGTTAACGTAGAGTCAAAATCGCCCCAGTCGTCTGCGTCTAACCGCGCCGACTCCACCGCTAGCGATGCCGCAGATGTGGAAACGCTGCGCCAAGAGCTAGACGCACTGCAACAGGAAATCGACCGAATTCGGCGATCGCGCCTGTAACGGTAATTCCACCTTTGCACCAGATCCAAAATCGGCTAATTCTGTTCCTTTTTAAGCAGATCAGCTTCTACCCTAAAGCCGACGAATCTTAACAGGTTGCTCCACTAAGATAGCAGTCACTCCTTGAAGCAAACACCCGACTTTTTTAAACCTAAACACTGTACTTAACTTGTCTATCTAGCCGTTGCTAGAGTGCCGCCGTTGCTAGAGTGCCATCGTCGAATGAACTTGAGGAGGAATCGCCGCTTTACAATCTTGGAGGTTACACCATGAACCAAAATAATGAAACTCGTCGCGATCAAGACGCCAATCTCGACCCAATCACCAAACAACCGGGCGCGCATCCAGTTGGAACGGGAGTAGGCGCAGCAGGTGCCGGAACAGTTGGAACAGTCGTAGGTGGGGCGCTCGGTGGGCCTATAGGTGCTGTCGTGGGTGCCGCTATTGGTAGCGTTGCGGGTGGACTGGTGGGTAAAAACGTGGCCGAAACCATCAACCCAACAGTAGAAGACGAATATTGGAGCACGAACTACAGCAGCCGGCCTTATGTAGAGCCGGGATATGACTATAGCGACTACAGTCCCGCCTACCGGACTGGCTATGAAGGATATAGCGCTCATGGGCAAAAGGGAATGAGCTATGCCGATGCCGAACCTCATCTGCGCCAAGGATATGAACGCGAGTATGGGCAGAACCGATTGACCTGGGATAAGGCAAAACATGCCACTCGCGATGCCTGGGATCGGGTAGAGCGGGCTATCCCTGGTGATGCAGATCACGACGGAAAATAACCCACAGCTCGATTAATCTGGTATAAATTTGGGACGTGGAGCTGAAGTTTCCACGTCCTAAATTTTTTTAATTAATTGATCTATCGTGATCGTTAATTAAATTGATATTAGAAAAATAGGTGCCTTGAGATCAGGACGGTTGTTTGTTAGAGAGAAAACCCCATGATGCATCGTTTGATCACCACAGTCCTGATTGGACTACTTGGATTAACCTCCGTCTTTATCCCAATAGCAACCGCTCAAGCTGCCAATTGCACGCTAACTGCGATTGTTTGGGAAGGGTATACCGACCCTGCTTTTACCGAAGCGTTTGAGCAAAAAACAGGCTGTACGGTAAAAGCCACATATGCTGGCTCTAGCGACGAAATGTTTGCTAAGTTTCGCACCGGAGGCGGTCGCACCTACGACCTGATTTCGGCGTCTGGCGACATTACCGAACGACTCTACAAAGCAGGGCTAGTGCGGCCAATTGATCCCAGTAAGTTAGAAAATTACGATTCTGTTTTCCAATCCTTTCAGGGTGGGCCATGGAACACCTTTGATGGCAAGCCCTACGGCGTTACCTTTGCGTGGGGTCCTAACGTTTTGGTTTATGATGCCAAAGCAGTAAAGCCTGCCCCTACCTCGTGGGATGTTTTGTTTGACTCGGCCTATGCCGGGAAGATTACCCTGCCCGACAATCCGATGACGATTGCCGATGTGGCGCTCTGGCTAGGTAAGTCTGACCCATACAATTTGACAGAAGGTGACCTAGCTGAGGTTAAGTCAAAACTGTTAGAGCTGCGCCCGAATGTGCGGAAGTTTTGGACGACAGCGGGTGAGTTGGCTAATTTGTTTCAGTCGGGTGAAGTGGTGATGGCTCACGCTTGGCCGTTGACCTACACTCAGTTGAGCAGCGAAGGGTTTCCAGCTAAATCGGTCAGTCCGCAGGGAAAACTGACAGGTTGGACAGACTCTTGGATGATTTCTAAAAATTCTCGCAATGCCGATGTCGCCTACAAATGGATTGACTACATTTTGAGCGGTGACGGGCAGAAGGGCGTGATGGATGTGACCGGGTATTCGGGTGCCACGACGCTGGGGGCAGCGGCGGTAGGTGCAGCAAAGGCGCATGAACTGTTCATGGATGACCTGGCCCTACATTCTCAAATTAATATGTGGCAAAGCGTTAAAAACTACGATCAATGGGTGCAGCTGTGGAATGAAATCCGCAGCTAATGGCAAGCAGGCGATCGCCGTAATCTCATCAAAAGCCGCCGCTATTCGGATCCGAACAGCGGCGGCTCTTTGCGGGGAGCTGCTCAACTATGCCAAGTGCTGCATTTCTTTTTGTAGCTGGAGAATTAAGTTTTGATCACCTTTGGCTTGAGCAACTTCTAAGCGATGCTGTAAGCGGCGCTCTAAGTTGAGATGGTGCACTTTGGCCAGTTCGCTTGCCAGTTCTTTGGGTTTTTTCATGTAGGAGTGCAGGGGAGTAGACACGGCAGATCGGGGCGCGCGCGCGATCGCCACCGCTTCCATCGTTCCCGTTTCGGTGAGTTTGTAGGGCACTCCCCGATAGTTCAGCATTAGCGCCGGCTGAGGCACGGGGACATGTCGTGGGGTGGAAAACTGAAACCGCTGACCTCGGTAAAGCCCTACCATAGTCGATTCAACCATTGTCACAGGCACAGCCTGATACTCGTACTCACTACCGCGATAGGTCAGTCTCATAGATATCTCCTAATCAAGTTTTAGAATTCAAAAGATGACAATCGCAGCTTT
>CASBQX010000158.1 GCA_949127925.1 Synechococcales cyanobacterium PMM_0002 | reverse complement strand
CATCCTACATTTAATTTCTAAATTTAATTAGATCCAGCCTGTACGTTGATCAAATCAATCTGGGCTGATTCGTGAAGGGAGGAATGTTCAAGCCGAGTCTGCTGCAAGAATCTGGGTAGCGTCACGTTAAAGGTCGTACCGATTCCTACTTCACTTTCTACATGTATCTGTCCCTGGTGTAACTCTACACACTTTTTGACAATGGATAAGCCCAGCCCTGTCCCTTGAATTTTGCCAACATTTTTGGCGCGGTAAAACGTTTCAAATAGGTGTTGCTGGTCTTGCGGTGGAATGCCAATGCCTTCGTCTTTAACCTGAAAACTGATTTGATTAGGTTGGCAACTGAGTTTGAGCCACACAGAACTCCGATCGGGAGAATACTTGATCGCGTTTGAGAGTAAATTAGTCAGAATGTGATGGATCAATGCCTGATCCATCTCGCCTTGAATCTGTTTGTGTGAGCAGTCAAAGATAATTCTATGATTACTATTAGTAGTTAGCTGTAAGGTTTCGACGACTTCCTGGCAATAATCCGCTAAGTCAAAGGAAAATGGCTCGTAGTGCAAACCGCCGGAGTCTGCTTTACCCAATAGCAATACTTCATCTAAAAGACGCAGCATAGAGTCGATCGCGCTGTGTATCCGCTCAAAATGCTGTGTCCGCTTTGCTGCTATTAGCTGATCGTCATACTTCTCCAGCAGTTCAGCCGCCATCCGAATGATGGTTAACGGCGTCCGAAACTCATGGGATGCCATAGCGACAAAATCAGCCTTGAGTTGGGTTAGCTCGCGTTCTTGTTCTAAAGTCTCCAGGGTTTTGGCTTCGATTAGCTTGCGATCGCTAATATCGTGGCTTTCGCCAATTAGCAACACGACCTGATTGGCTGCATTTCTTAACGGTTTCAATGAAAAATCAAGCCAACGCACTTCCCCTTGAGGATTGCATGACTCGATTTCGTCACGCACCGTTTGTCCCTGGGCGGCGGCGGCAACCGCGTTTTTCATCCACTGTTGTGCCACTTCACGGTAGCCCCAGCGGACGGTCTCCCAGATCGATTGATGCAGCAGCGTTTGCAGCCGATCGCCCTCCACATTGGCAAGTGCCTGATTCACCTCCAGCACCAGCCCCTCGGTCGAGAGCAACACCATAAATTGAAAGGTTTGGTCGAAGACGGCTCGAAAGCGGTGTTCACTCGCTTGCAGTTGCTTGAGATTCTGCGTGCGCTCGATCGCATAACGAAGCGCGCGGGTCAAGAGTGAGGTGGTGATTTGACCTTTGACCAGGTAATCTTGAGCGCCTTGAGCAACGGCTTGTACAGCGATCTGGGTATCATCTCTGCCCGTCAACATCACGATCGGCAGGTGGGGAACAACTGCCTGAAGGCGAGTAATACTACCCAGTCCCTGCGAATCAGGAAGGGACAAATCGAGTAGTACTACATCGACGGGCTGTTGCTCTAATGCTTGCAGTGCCTCACTCAACCGTTCGACGTGTCTTACCTGCCATACACTGCTGCCGTCGTCTTGCGTCAGGCTGTCCATCAGTAGATCAGCATCAGCCGGATTGTCTTCGACAAGCAGAATGGAGAGGCGCATATGAAGGTGGTGAGAGAGAGTTTAAACCGACGGGGGAGGCAGGCGTACGGCAGCAAACCAGAAATCTGAGATCAGTTTGACGATTTTAGTAAATTGCTCAAAGTCAACGGGCTTGGTGATGTAGCAGTTGGCATGCAGCTGATAGCTGCGCAGAATATCTTCTTCAGCGGCAGAGGTTGTGAGGACGACGACAGGAATTGTTTGCAGTTCGGGATCACCTTTAATCTCCGCTAAGACCTCACGACCATTTTTCTTGGGCAGATTGAGATCGAGCAAGATCAGATCTGGGCGTGGTACATCCTTGTATTTCCCTCTTCTAAAAAGAAAGTCTAACGCCTCGACTCCATCTTCTGCCACATAGATATGGTTAAGAATTTTGCTTTCATTGAAGGTTTCGATCGTCAACTCGGCATCACTGGGCGAATCTTCAACTAGCAAAATCTCGATAACAGAAAGGTTTCGCAGATTGGCCATGCCTTCTCGTCGTTCTTTTGCTTAACTACTAAGATCATTGCTTAGAATTTTTCTATTGTAGGCTTGACAGTTACTTTTTGTTACAAAACAACTCTAGTCATTAAGCAGCGCTGGCAGGGTAAAGCAAAATAAGGCTCCTCGACCTAGTTGCGACTCGACCCAAAGATGTCCGTGATGTCGCTCAACAATCTTTTTGCAAATGGCTAAGCCCAAGCCTGTACCCTGATATTCTCGCCGAGTATGGAGCCGCTGGAAAATCTCAAAGATCCGCTCAGCATATTGGGGTTCAATCCCAATACCGTTGTCTTGAACAGAAAATATCCATGCTTTACTCTGCTGTCTCGCAGAGACTCTAATCATGGGCGGTGCGTCGCCCCGATATTTGAGCGCATTGCCTACTAGATTTTGAAATAACTGCGTCACCTGAACGGTGTCGGCAAAGATGGTTGGTAAAGGGTCAACGGTAAGAACAACATTGCTTTCGGCGATCGCTGCTTGTAAATTTTGTTGCACCTGCTGGAGGACAGCGTTACAGTCTGTGGGTTGCTGCTTTAACTCATACCTGCCCACCCGTGAGTAGGCGAGCAAATCCTGAATGAGCTGCTGCATCCGGGTTGCCCCATCGACGACGTAATCAATGTATTTGTCGGCTTTTTCATCTAACTGCCCCTGATACCGTTTTGCCAGCAGTTGGGTATAGCTGGTAATGGCTCGCAGCGGTTCTTGTAAATCGTGGGAGGCCACGTAGGCAAATTGCTCTAGCTCCTGGTTCGATCGCTGGAGATCGAGCGTGAGCTGTTGTAGGGCTTGTTCTGCTTGTCTGCGATCGGTGATGTCATAGTTAATCCCAACCATCTGCTTTAGCTCACCCTGTTCGTCGCGCTCCACCAGTGCGTAGGCTTTGAGGAAGCGGATGGTGCCATCGGGATGAATGACCCGAAACTCAATATCGTAGTCTTTCTCACCTGCTAAAGTCTGTTGCAGTGCGGCTTCGGCAAAGGAGCGATCGTCGGGATGTACGCTGTTTGCCCAGGCATCGTAGACGTTGGTGAACTGGTTGGGCGTGATGCCATACAGTTCATACATCCGGTCATCCCAGGTGAGGATGTTCTCTGTGACGTTCCAATCCCAGATGGCGATCGCTCCAGACTTGACTGCCAGAGTGAGGCGATTGGACAGATGACGCAGTTGTGCTTCGGCTTGCTTGCGATCGGTGATGTCCAACGCGGTGCCAAGAAGCTTCACGATCGCTCCATCAACATCGCGTACGGCTTCTCCACGAGCGAGGAGCCATCTCACGGAGTCATGGGTACGCGAGAACTGTAGCTCTAGCTCATAGGGCGTGCCCAGCGTCGCTGCTTGCTGCACAGCGCTCTCAAGTTTGTGGCGAGACTCAGGCAAGAAGCTTTGAAGATGCTCAGCGTACTCTGGTTCACCCTGAACTGGATCGCATTCAAACAGCCGAAACAGTTCTTCTGACCAGGTGATGGTTTGGGACGCTAAAGCAAATTCCCAGTCGCCCACATGGGCAATCCGCTGTGCCTCTCGCAACCTGGCTTCGCTGGCTTGGAGGCTAGCTGTGCGCTCCTGCACTCTCGTTTCTAGCTCCTGGTTGAGCTGCTGCAACGAGGCTTCGGCTTGCTTGCGATCGCTAATGTCTCGCCCTTCCGGAATCAGTAGGATGACCTGCCCAAATTCATCTTTGAGCGGGCGCAGGGAAAAATCAATGGTAATAATCTGACCGCCTGATCCTAAAACATTCACTTCGTAGCGCACAAATTCGCCTTGAGCCGCACGGGCGATCGCCTGTTGCAATTGGCGCTGGGTTGCTGCTGATACAGTCCACCAGTGACACTCCCAGAAAGGGCGATTGGTCAAGTCTTCTAGCTGCAAGCCGCCAAAAGCTAAGGCAGTCTGGTTCGACTCTAGCAGAGTGCCATCTAAAGCTAATAGACCGATAAACTGAAACGTGTTGTTAAAAATGGCTCGGAACTTGCGTTCACTTGCCTGTAAGTCTCGATTCAGTTGGTTGAGAGCGACCTCAGCCTGTTTGCGATCGCTGATATCCGTAATAGTGCCCACGTAGCCGATAATTTCCCCCGTCGCTCCCCGCTCTACCACCGCTTGACCCAATACCCAGGTAATTTGTCCGGCTGCATTTTGGCACCGATATTCCAGATAAAAGGGACAGCCTGCCTGCGCTGATGCATGCCATTCTGTAGAAAACACGTCGCGATCGGCTGGATGAATGCTATTGATCCAGCCAAAGCCCGTTGCCTCTGCTGGGGGCAGTCCAGCAATTTGGCACCAGCGCTCATTGACATAGAGACAATTGCCCACCGCATCGGTTTGGAAAAGCCCCACTGGAGACATTTCCGTGAGGGTAGCGTAGCGTTGCTCGCTCACGCGCAGGCTCGCTTCAGTGTGGCGGCGCTCAGCCAACTCGGTTTGCAACTGGCGATACAGTTCGGCTTGCTGAATGGCGATCGCCATCTGAACCGCTACTTGATTTAATAGGTCAGTCTCAAACGGTTGCCACTGGCGAGTAGCAGCACATTGATGGGCGACCAACAGCCCCCAGAGCTGAGGCAATGCCGCGTCATGATGAGGCTCTGCGCTGTCTGAGTGTTGATCGGCGATCAGCAGCGGCACGACCAGATTGGCTTTGACTTGAAACCGCTCCAGTAGCTGGATGTGGCAGTCGGTCAAACCCGCAGCGTGAATATCGGCGATCGCCCGCGTTCTGCCCAACTGATAGTCGCCACCCAGGTTTTCACGGAAACAGGTATCTTCAATCTGAGCATGCAGGCTGTCTATCCATCCCGGCAACACCGCTTCTGCCACGATTTGACCGCTCATATCGGGCGCAAATTGATAGATCACGACTCGATCGGCGCTCAGATATTGCCGCACCTCTGCCACGCTGGTGTCCAGAATGGTTTGCAGCGTCAGCGCTTGACGAATGCGAAGGGCGATCGCGTTGAGTATTTGCTGCTGCTGCTCTTGCCGCTGGAGTCGTTGTTGGAGTTGCCACTGCTCGATTGCGTGTTCAACTGCCTTACAAAGCCCATCAGCCGTTAGCGTTCCTTTGATCAGGTAATCTTGAGCGCCCCGTTTAATGGCTTGAGCGGCGATCGTTGCATCGCCTTGCCCAGTCAACATCAAAATGGGGACACGCTGTTTTCCCGCACTCTGCATCAACGCGAGACACTCCAGCCCATCCATATCGGACAGCGAATAGTCCAACAAAACGGCATCAGGGAGCAGGCGTTGATAAAGGTCTAACCCCACTGCCGCAGAGCCTGCTTCTAGCACCTGGTAGGCATCAGACGAACCGCGCTGCAAGTAGCGACGATACGTGGCTCGATCCTCAGAAGAATCGTCAATCAGCAAGACCGTATAGTGCTTCTCGGTGGGCATTACAGTCCTCTGGTGCATTCGTCCTCTCCATCTCAGCGTATAGAACCGATTTGATATCTTTTTAGGCTGCGGCCAATACCAAATTTTATTTAAATTGGTGTTATCTACCAAACAATGTTCATATCCAGAAATAATCCGGGTAAAACATCTGCTCCCGAGAGTTGTTCTGGACTCGTCAATGCTTCTACAGGTTGGTTGCTGCGATAAATTTCAACGTAGCGGCGATCGCGATCGATTAACCAACCCCACCCCACCCCGTTATTGATGTACTCCTGCATCTTGGCTTGAGTTTTCTCCAAACTATCTATAGGAGACAGTAACTCTAAGACAAAATCAGGGGCGATCGGTGGAAACCTTACCGAGTCGAGTTTGACGATTCCAAATGACAAAGTCAGCGACAATCTCTGCGTTATGGCTCCCTGTTTCCCCGCCAGTGGGTGCCATGATAATCAGATCTCCAACGGCATCCCGCTCAAACTTGACCTCAGGATTAGCTTGGCAGAGTTGATAAAACTGCTCATCTGTCACATGAATGACTGGCTCTAGACTGATTGTGAATGCAGTCATAGGAAAAATGAGAGTCTACGGTGTTGTTTCAGTATATATTGCGACTCTACAAAATTTTAGATTGGCAAGTTTTAGATGGGAAAGCTTTAGATTGGCATAAAGTCAAAGTCGATTTGCAGCTGTAGCGTTGCGGGTTGCACGTCGCCATCGGGGTCTAGCCAGTCAATATCAGTGCCCGCCAGGAGTAACCGCAATTCTGGGGCAGCGGTTTCAATCTGTTGTAAAAGCTGAGTTTCGATATCTTGCAGCACAGTCGGATGTGGGCACCAGGTGCAATTTTCCATTTGTAAAACCACATCAGGAGCCAGTGGAAACACACTGGGTTCTGGTAGCTCGCCCGTTGCCAGGTCATAAAACCAGTCTTGTCCAGGCGTTTTGATTTTGAGGCTCACCAACAATCGAATCAGACCCCGTTCCCAACTCAGTTCGGGTTGCAGCAGCGCACAGCGGACACCGCCCATCAGAGTCATCAGGGCTGGCGTGCTGCGGCTCATTCTCCACAGCAGATGACCGATGAGGTCGCCGAACTGGAGAGTCCCTTGGAGGTTGAGGTAGGCAGAACCGCTCAGGGGATTAGCCAGCAATGCCAAGGCATCGTAGGCGTCTTGCACCAGCAGGGGCAGCACCTGGTCGGCAGGTAGCGGCAAGCTGCTCGTGGCAATGGTGTGGCATCCGGCCAGTTGTGGCATGAGGTGGCTTAACTCTTGCTGGTAAACCAGGCTGCGGTAAGCTGCTAGCCAGTTGACGTCAGTAAAAGTCACGCTAGGTGAACTCATTGGAGCTAGCTGCATGTAGGGACGAGGAGCCAGCGGCGCGGCGACAAAATCGAACCTAAGCTGGAGTTGCAGGGTGCCCCCTTGCCAGGGCTGCCCTGGGGTCAATACGTTGACCTTAACGCCGTCTAGAAAAGGAGCCAGATGGGGAGTGCTGAAGCGCAGTTGGTGCTTGAGGTGCAGCATCAAGTCATCGGCTGAAGTAGCTTGAGCCAGCAGACCATCGGCCAACGCATAAATCTGAACTGCATTAGTCTGAACCGGGTTAGAGAGAGGCGATCGCCTTGCTTGACCGAGAACCAAATCGTAAGACTGGACGCTGAGCGGCGTCTCAATCTGCAACACTGCCGCCAACCGCAACACGCCAATGGTGCGATCGCCCGCCTCACCCATTCCCACCTCGCCCATGCCCGCCTCACCCATGCCCACCTCTGCCACCACGCCCTCTAGCAACCGCATCACCAAGTAGGCACTCCGGGCGATCGCCCAGAGCACAGGTGAGACTAGCTGTTCAACTAGCCCATAGCGTTCCCAGCCAATCCCCAAGTCACTAGAGTCTACGGTCTTTAGAGGGATGGGAGCAGGCAAATCCAGGCTGGCTTCTAACGCGTCCAGCAGGTTACAGGCTTCTTCCGATACGTAGGGCAGCAGTTGGTCTGGCGTTTGGGGTTGGTCTGGCTGCCAGCCGCTAGTCGGTGATCGGATCTGCTCCACAACAGCCATCAACTGCTGCATGGCGGCGATCGCCTTTGAAGATAGCTCCACTGCACACCAGTGCCCCGCCGGAAGTACACCGAGCTTGAGAATGACTTGGCCGACCGCTGCATCTGGCTGGATCGTCTCACCCCGGTTAGCAATAGACGCTGAAGCATCGATCTGGGGAGCTGGAAAGTGCGGAGCAGCAACTTGAACGCTGGGCATGGCGGCGAATTTGGCAAACAGTACCCTTCAGAGTGCCCGGAGAAGGATAAAAGATGAAGGATGACGGATGAATTTTTATAACTGCACCTGCCCCGATTGCATAACTCCCATCGCTGCGGATGAGGAGTCATCAAATTGCGGAACGACCATCGTTAAATTGAGCTTTACCAGAGCTTCTCTAGCATTTGCCTCTAGCTGTTGGCATTTTTTGCAACCTGAACCTAAAATTTCGATTTTGATCGCATCCATGATGTGCCTTCTCTTTGTATGCTGTCATTCAGTTTAGTTAATCTAAGCAGATCTCCCCGACCTTAGATGACATCGAGAATCTAGATCGTCCTAGCACCAGGATTGTTCATCGGGGGGATTATGCAACAACTCGCGGATATTCGCTTCGATCACTCGATACCCAACATTGCCGTTGAGCCGTTGCCGTCCTTCGTTAAAAATCAGGGTAGGGCTGACGGACACTGTTAGATCCTTGACTAAATCAAAATCCTTGGAAAGTTGAGCGTATGCCTCACCGCTATCGATTTGTGCTTGGATCGCGGCGATTGGGAGGTTTAATTCCTCTGCGATGGCGAATTGCACGGTGCGATCGCTCACATTTGCCAATTTGGTAAAAAATGCTTCCCGAAATGCCCAGATTGCCTTTTCAAACACCTTCTCGGATGGTTCGACAATTCCCTTGATTTCCAGCAAGTGAATTGCATGGAGAAACAAATGACAGGACATAGAGGAGGAGGGAATAGCTCCCATCCAAATATCGGGATGAACGATAATGTGCTCAAACTTTCTGGCAACGTTCTGAACGTGGTCGCTATATCCCTTTAAGCCCCCCTTATCGCGCCAACTCTTCTCTAACTTTTCATGGGCATTGCTAAACACTGGGACGAAGTGATAATCGATCGCAATCTTGTCTTGAAACGTCGTTTTCAACTCATCTAGCCGAATTTGAGCAATATATGCCCAGACGCAGAGAACATCGGAAAAGTAGGAGATGCGGATGGGTTCCATTGGGTTTTGAGAGTGAGAGAGTGGGTGGGAAAGGAATTTTCTGGGCATCTCATCATCTCATCGCCTCAAAATAGGTTGATTCGCCTCTCGACGCATTTTCAAGAAGCGAATTCACAAGATGATTCACTCAAAATTCATTTATGTGTAAGCACCCCTGTTGGTTTACCAGGCTGCTGGTGGTCACTCCCTTCCCCTAAGCCGTGATCAGGGGGATCAGGGTTAAAACCTTTTGCTACAAAGACTGAATAATCTGCATGACGAGTAACGTAGTTGCAAACGCTGCCCAATGCTAATTTTTTCAGCTCCCATTCCCGGCGGTAGCCAATCACAATCAAATCTGCTCCCCACTCTGTAGCCATCTCACAGATTACCTGACCTGGTAGAGCGTCAGGTTGCAGCACAACTTCGGTCAAGTATTCCTTAACTGTTAGGGCAGGCTTTTGTACAGATTCAACAGGGATATTGCACTCTTCTGCCCAAGCAACAGACGAGTTTAGCATCTGGGGATCGCCCTGCTCAAATGGCGATGTAATGTTTAATCAAAAGCTTAGAGGTGTTGATGTTTATCTCTGTGTTGAATATGAATAAATCGGCTTCTCGGTCATCAGAGATTTCCTGGAAGCATTTCTGAAAATTAGCTTTGAAAAGACATAACATTTTTCCTTATGAGTGTAGATAATCACCGAGACTCGATAAAAGATTTCTTGACTTAGTTTGGTAGCTGAGGTGCTTACCCAACTAATACGGCCATCTCAGCAATCGAGATAATTTCTTTCCTTCATTACTGTAAATGACTGCCGTTTGATTTGCTGTTTGAATTGATTGAATTGATTGATTGCGGTATAAATCGTAATCAAAAGGAAAAACTGGAGGCGCAAAAGCAATCTGCGATCGCAGATTTTGGCGACAAATTCTTTGATCCCCTGACAGTGCCTAGCTTTACTGGGCTACCCACCGTTTATGCTGATCGCTGATGAACTCCAAAAGAAGCTTAGAGTTAGAGGGAGAATTCTTTCATGGCACGATCGATAAGGCTGTTTGTCGATCAGAGTTCAGGCAACGACATCCTTCATCAAGAACCAGGGTGGGCAAGGTTTGTGACAGAGTTACAGACCGGGCTGCATCTGCTGATATGTTTCTAGGTCTAGCGCGGCTAAGCGTTCGTAGGCTCGATCAATTGACCGCTGCCCCCGCAAAAAGCCCGTGTTGGCTCCAGGGCAAAGCAAATGCAGCGTGGTGGCAGAAAAGCGATCGCGCAATTGTTGGATACTCCGCAGCTGCCGAGGCCAATGAAACGTTTTGGCAATTCTTAAGGGAATCGGTTCGCCTTGCTGGTTGGGCAGTAGATGCCGACCTGTAAATAAAATGCCGCCATGCACTGTGGTGTAAAAGCAGGCAGATCCGGGAGAATGTCCCGGTGTCCAAACGGCATAGCTAGTAGGGCTAACTTCAAAACTTTGATTAAAAGCAGTGATGTCTAGATTAGGCAACAGGTAAGCCTCTTGCTCTTGAATCACGACCTCACAGCCTGTACTCTGCTGGATTTCTTTAACCTGGGCAATCCCGCCTCGATGGGTCAACATGAGCCAGCGAACTCCGCCCTGCTGCTGCACAAAATCTTGGTGGGTCTGATCCCAGGCCGGACAATCTACCAAAATATTGCCCGATGGTTCGGTCAGCAGATAGGCGGTTGCCCCCATCGTGTTGCGGTTTGGGGCAAACGCATAAATACCGGCGACGACGGCTCTGGGCAGCTTGGCCGTGGTGGTCTGGTGGTCTGGCACATTGGCCGCAGACGGTGGGACGTTGAGAGTCATGAGCGGTGAGGTGGAGGGACGTGGGGGAATTAGATTGTAGCTTTATCGGTGTCTGAGTCCTAAATGGGAAGATAGGGATCGCTAGTGGCTACATCAGCAGTTTTTAAGAATTGCAGCTCGATTTTTAGATTTTTAACTTTATTAGATTTTTAACTTTAAACATTAAGAACGGCTGTTTGCCAATTGTTGAATTACGGAGGTTGGGTGAACGGGGTATCCTGGAGATCTAGGTGCAGCCATTAACTGAATGCAGCCATTAACTGAGTTCATCTCTAGACTCACGCGTTTGTTGAGCCTACTGATTCAAATAATCCCATCATGATGTTTTGGTTATTACTGCTGGGGATTTTCGGCATCTTCACGTACTACATTGTGCAACGGAGTGTAGTGGGCATCACGCGCACACCCGTTTGGATGCTGTGGGTGGTGATGATGATCCCGGCATTTGTGATGACGGGGTGGATCTTGCTGAATGGGGAAGCGCCCATTCCGGCTGTTCTGCTGCTTGGTCCATTTTTAGTGTGCCCGCTGCTCTACTGGTTTTTGATTCACTGGGGACGGCGAACCAATGTGGTCGCAGATGCGCCGACTGAGACTCCGGCTGCGGCTCTTGCACAGGCACCCACAGCCGCCCCAAAGCCTCCGCTCCGCCCCATTGATCGCCAAGAAGAAGCGGCGCTGCATACCTGTTTTCCGTGGTCAATATTCTATCTACAAAATATAGAATATCGGCCACAGGCGGTGATTTGTCGAGGTCAGCTGCGATCGGCTCCAGATGTGGCCTATCGCACAATTCGAGAAAATATTGAGGCGCAGTTTGGCGATCGCTTCTTGATCGTGTTTCAGGAGGGGCTAAATGGCAAACCCTTCTTTGCCTTGGTACCCAATCCTCAAGCCCCAGCTAAAAGCCGCAATGATCTGCCAACCGCTACCAAGGCATCGCATCGGCCACTGGTGGCGATCGCGTTACTGGTAGCCACGCTGTTTACTACCACCTTGTCCGGAGCCATCATGACCGTCCCGGCGGGGCAAACGCCGATGCTTACCGTAGGGCTATTGCAATCTGGATTGCCCTACGGGGTGGCGCTGATGTCCATTTTGGGAGTGCATGAGCTAGCGCACTATCTCACCGCTCGCCGCTACCAGATGCGCGTCACCTACCCCTATTTTATCCCGGTGCCGCCCGCTGACTTTTTCCCCATTGGCACATTTGGAGCATTCATTTCGCTGCGATCGCCCATGCCCAATCGGCGAGCACTGTTCGATGTCGGGATTGCTGGCCCGCTAGCAGGCTTCGTGATGACGCTACCATTTTTGTTTTGGGGCTTGGCGCATTCAGCCGCAACCCAGCTCACCGATACCTCTGGGCTATTAAACTTTAGCTCCTTTAATCCTCATGCGTCACTGCTGCTGGTTTTGTGCAGCAAACTGGCCATGGGCAGCCGTCTCACGGCAGCCAGTGCGATCGATCTCCATCCAGTCGCCGTAGCTGGATGTGTCGGAGTGATCGTGACCGCCTTAAATCTCATGCCTGTCGGGCAATTAGATGGAGGGCACATTATTCACGCTATGTTTGGCCAGCGCGTCGGGGCATTAATTGGTCAAGTTGCCCGCTTTTTAGCCCTAGCTCTGTCGTTTTTGCAACAAGAATTTTTGCTTTGGGCAATTCTGCTGTTCTTAATTCCGGCAGCCGATGAACCAGCGCTCAATGATGTCAGTGAGTTAGATAGTTGGCGTGATGGCCTGGGTTTACTGGCGCTGACGCTGCTGGTAGCGATTATTTTGCCCGTTCCCCCAGTGCTGGCACGGCTTTTATTT
Organism: Synechococcales cyanobacterium PMM_0002; assembly: GCA_949127925.1. GTDB lineage: Bacteria > Cyanobacteriota > Cyanobacteriia > Elainellales > Elainellaceae > CASBQJ01. The sequence goes on along the minus strand of CASBQX010000158.1, from coordinate 7,186 downwards.
TGAATGATCAAAATCATTGATTGAGGCATGATTGAGGCATGATTGCGGTATGACAGAAGACGTTCAACAATGGCTAGGGGAAATTAAACATCTGCAACAACAGCTGGAAGCAGCTCACAAAGAACGCGATCAGGCGTTTACGAGTGCCGCCAACTGGCGCAGCCTATATGAAACTGAAGCTCAGCAGCGCCGCACAGAAACAGCGTTGTCACAGCGGGCAGTTGCAGATTTAAAGGCAGCCGCTCAAAAAATGCACGCGATATCTCCATGGGCTGAGCCGCCAATGGAAGTGCCGCCTGCCATTCAAGCGCAGGCAGATAGTCTCAAAACCCCAGATGAGTTGCGGCAAAAACTAACGGCGGTGCTGATTGAGCGCGATCGCCTAACTCAAGCTCTAAATACTGAGCGCACCAACCACGAGCAAACGCGTAAAGCTCTGACTTCCGCGCTGGGCGATACTGTCGAGATGTTGACCAAAGAGCGCGCCACCCGTCAGTAGCCTGTTGGGTGATGGGCAAACGTTGAGCCAGTTGGGTTCAAGCAAGAGCAATCTTAGAAAAGAGCCATCTTAGAAGCCCATAGCCTGCGCTACAGCCGATAGGTCAGGGGCAATCCCCGACTGAAACTGGTTCTCGCAGTGCTTGATCGCGGTATCTGGATCCTTTAAACCATGGCCTGTCAGCACACAGACCACAGTCGCATCGGCCGGCACTTGGTCTTTGACCTTGAGCAACCCGGCCACCGATGCGGCGCTGGCCGGCTCACAGAAAATTCCTTCTTCTGTCGCCAGTAAGCGATAGGCATCTAAAATTTCGGCATCGGTGACGGCGTTAAACTCTCCCTGGCTGGCATCTTTCACCGCTACAGCCTTATCCCAACTGGCAGGGTTCCCAATGCGGATGGCGGTTGCCAAGGTTTCAGGATGTTCAATTGGCAGCCCTGTGACCAATGGCGCAGCGCCTGCGGCCTGAAAGCCCATCATGCGAGGCAGGCGATCGCACTTGCCATCTTGATGATACTGACAAAAGCCCATCCAGTAGGCTGTCACATTTCCGGCATTGCCGACGGGAATGCAGAGCCAATCGGGAGCCGTACCCAACACATCGACAATTTCAAACGCGGCTGTTTTTTGGCCTTCTAGCCGATAAGGATTGACCGAATTTACCAGCGTAATCGGGTAATGCTCTGCCATCTGCCGCACAATTGCTAGCGCTCGGTCAAAGTTGCCTTTAATCGCCAGCACCTCAGCCCCATACAACAGCGCTTGCGCCAGCTTGCCGACCGCCACATAGCCATCGGGAATTAATACAAATGGCCGCAACCCGCCCCGCCGCGCATAGGCTGCCGCTGCTGCCGAGGTATTGCCGGTACTGGCGCAAATTACGGCCTTGGCTCCCGCTTCTTTGGCCTTAGAAATAGCCATCGTCATGCCCCGGTCTTTGAAGCTCCCGGTTGGGTTCAAGCCATCATATTTGAGCAATACGCGGACACCTCGACCGACTTGGGCAGCGATCGCCGGAGCCGGGATCAAAGGTGTATTTCCCTCCAATAGGGTCACCACGGGCGTTTGCGCTGTAACAGGCAGATATGCCCGATAGGTTTCAATCAACCCTTTCCATTGGTTAAGGCCAGCAGCAGGGGTGGCGATCGGATTCGAGATTGCCTCTGAAACGAGGGGATTGTTAGAAGTCAGAGTCACGGCAGTTTTACAATTTCGCTGCAAGGGATTAGAGCGTCATCCCGCAGTTGCGATCGGCGGGGCGTGAGCAGTCTAGAATCTTAAGTTTACCCTGTGTTTGCAAGGATTCTGGTGCCAGATTGCTGGAAATGGGTTTTGAGAACACAGCGGCAGGCGGTTAGCTCACTCCAGATCTAGCCGATGCTGCACGGTAGAATCGCTCCACAGTTAGCCAATTATCAAACTGCCACAGGTCACCTGTTAAGAAAATCGATAATTTCAATACAATCGAGATCCAAGCCTAGGTTACAATTACCTTCGTGGTGTAAGTGAGTACAAATGACTAGTCAGACTGTAATCCCAATTTCTGCGTCTGATTTGCAGACTCCTCAAATCGTGGGTAACCCATTGACCTCTACTACTACGCCAGAGGGCGATCGCACATCTACTCTTCCAGGATTTGCGGCATCTGACCTAGGCAAGCTGCCCTATCAAACAACCCATCAGCTAGAGCTATTGCACCTGCGAGCTGAGGTTGAAGCCCTGATCCAGCATCTGCAATTTCAAAAGCAGCAGCGTTTGGTATCAGCAAGCAAATAGGCTCGGTTGAGAAAATTTCAATCCATGTAGCCATATAGCGGTTCTCATGCCAGTGAAGTGCATCAGAGTAGGGGCGATACGGCAGTTCGCCCTCCGATCCGTACCGCACCAAATCGACAATTGCCATAGCTAGAGTAAAGGTTGAAAGATTGCGATCCCTTAACCTTTACTCTGTGGGGATTGCTCTATGGAAATTGGGTTTAGCAGAGGCGTCTCGTTCAAGACCCACCCACGCTAATAGTAGATTTAACCTCTATCGTGCCGGTGTCTGAAACAGTCCACACATTGTAGCTGCCCACCACGTCTCCTTGGGCATCCAAATCGAGTGTGCCGCTGGCTCCTTGATAGTTAATTTCCTTGCCATCACGAATCAACGCCAATGCCTTACACACATCGCTCACCTCTTCTCCGGGGGCATTGGCCACATCGCTGATTTTATTTTTAATCAGAGCGCCTGTGCTGCCTTTAGAGGCTTCTGCTGCCAGTGCTAGGAGCGCGGCGGCATCCCAACTGTTGGGGTCATAGACCTGAGGATCGCGGTTGAACTTGGCTTTGTAGCGATCGCTAAAGGCTTTACTCCCTGGCCCTCCAGCACTAGGAGCAGTCCCAATCATGCCAGTAGTGATGTATTTACCATCAGCCGTTGAACCGACTAATGCCGCTAGTTTGTCAGTTTTCATGCCGTCGGTCATAATTACCTTGGTTTTGGCACCCAGCAACCCTTGCTCTTGAGCGGCCTTGAGGATGACGCTGCCTGTTTCTGGATAGGCAATCAGCAAGACAGCATCGGGACTGCCACTAAATGCGGCACCCACTTCCGAATCGAAGCTAGTCGCTTTGGGAGCGTAGCGAGTCAGGTTAGACTCGTTGACAATGGTGCCTCCCAACGCTTTGAAGGCCGGAATAAACGATTGAATTAGGCCATTGCCATAATCATTGTTGACCGCCAGAATCGCGACTTTTTTGCTGCCTTCTTGATTAACTAATTTGGCCAGTGCATCTCCTTGAAAGGTATCGGGTGGAGCTGTCCGCAGCCAGAAGCCGTTAAACTCTCCTCGTTTAGCGCGATCGGTAAATACCGGGCTGGTGCTGGCAGGAGAAATTTGCACCACCTGGTTGCGCACAGCAATGTCAACAGCGGCGCTAGATACAGAACTAGCAGCGGCACCAACGACTCCGCCTACCCGGTCTACTTCTGCTAACTTACTCATGCCGGCAGCACCTGCCGACGGATCGGTTTCTTCGTCTTCAGAAATTAGCTCAATGGGTTTACCCAAAACGCCTCCACAGGCATTAACGGTTTCCACTAAAAAGCCAACGCTATCTTGCATCGGTTTGCCGTACTGAGCCAGATCCCCAGTAATTGGCAAGAGACTACCCATTTTCAGCCCGCCGCTGCTGGAATTGGGGTCACCTGAAGTAGCAGGACTGCTGCTATCGGGAGCATTGGCGGCAGGTTGACAGGCCACAGCCGTAAACAGAATGGCGATCGCCCCGCCTCGACAGAGGAACCTTGAGAGAAATCGGTGAGATATTCCTAAATTTAAGTGATTCATTTTAATTACTTAGATGCAAAATTATTCAGATGTAATCCTAAAATTATCCACCAAGTCGCAAGAATGGAACCATTTTTGCCGTGAATGGGTCAGCGATCTAGCAGCACTTAAGTCTCCGTAAGATTTTTATCAAGTCATTTAGTATAGGAGCTACCCCCAATCCATCAGGTACCATCCACGTAGCAAACCATTTAGCGTCCGACACAGAAAGTCATCAATTAGAGGGAGGCGTGTCACACCCAATCCATGTGGACTTGCCAATCTATGGAATAATGAAGCGGTTCTGAAGGGAAATACCAGTCTTACAGGAAATACTGAGATTACCCAACTGAATCTGTTTCTCAGGCAAGGGTCGATTCATCATTTTGATTTCGTGTGGTCACCATATAATTGCTGCAAAATCAGCGGTTGATCCCACCCTCTAAAGAATTTAATTTTGCGCTTCAGCAAGGAGAAGTTATGCAGTCATTCATTCGACGGAGTGCAGCACTGGCTAGTTTGGTCGGCGGACTATGGTTTGGATCACTTGCAGCAGATCAAACTCAAGCATTAGCGTTGACCGAACCTCAGGTCGTGGAACGCTTGCGCGCCGTTCCCGTATTTGCAATTACCGACGCCAACGGAACGCCACTGGTGGCCACTCCCGAAGCAGGGCAAACAGAGACTACTTCTGTCACTGGAGTATTTATTAGTCGGCAAGATGCCCAGCAGTTTCTTGACAATCTCAAAACGCAACAGCCTCAACTGGCGAATAATATCCGGGTAACGCCTGTATCTCTGGCCGAGGTTTATCAACTGGCTGTTGCCAATGCAAATAACAGTACGGCTTTAAATTTCTACTTTGTTCCGATGCGTCAGCAGGTGGAGTCGGCCATCACGGTATTAGAGCGCAACGGGCAAAATGGCGAAGATTTTGAAGGCGTTCCGCTATTTTTTGCAGAGTCTACCCGAACGGGGGGATATCTAACCATTCAACAGGGGGATCAACGCGTAATTCCTATATTCTTCTCTCAAGAAGATTTACAGGGAATGATGGCTCGCGTGACGCAGCAAGAACCGACGTTGGCTAGTCAAATCCGCATTCAGGTGACCAGTTTGGAAAACCTGATTGGGATTTTGCAACAAGAAGACAGTGAAGATCTAAACCGCATTGTGCTGGTGCCACCGCGCGAAACGTTGGACTTTATTCGGACGCTTCAGCCTGCTGCGGGTGGTCAACCGCGTCCAGGACAGTCGCCTGCGGCCAGACCGTCTCCAGCCGCCAGACCGGCTCCAGCTGCCCAACCTCCCGCTGTTCGTCCGTCCCCAACACCGTAAACCGCTTGCAGATGATTGGGAGTGGGAGTTTCCTCTGCCACGCCCAATCATCCAAAACATCTAATTTGCCAAAGGTCTAGTCGTCAGGCTGCAACAGCTGCTCCTATGCGCAATCAGATCACGTCAGGAGAGGCACTTTGGCAATGGCGGCAGCAGGCTCGTCGCGAGGCGATCGCCGCCGCCATTGCCACATCTGAAGTAGATTGGCTGCTGCAAGCGGTTAGTGCGTTAGAACCGCTACAGCTAAAGCTTGAAACGTTCAAAACCCAGCCGACGATTCCGCTCGCCTACTCGCTAGAGCAACTCACACTACGCTGGCAGCAGCGGATTAATCAAAGAGTGCCTGTCCAATATTTGGCTGGTCTAGCGCACTGGCGGTCGTTTACGCTGGCGGTTTCTCCAGCGGTATTGATTCCCCGACCCGAAACAGAATTAATGATTGATCTGGCGATCGCCGCCGCTCAGCATACCGACTTAGCTCACGGTGATTGGGCTGACTTGGGTACAGGCAGTGGGGCGATCGCTTTAGGGTTAGCAGAGGTCTTCCCAGCTGCCACCGTTCACGCAGTCGATTGCAGTGAAGCCGCGCTGGCGATCGCGCGCCAAAACGCCCAGATGGCTGGCTTCACAAATCGGATTCGATTCCATTCTGGCTCTTGGTTTCAGCCGCTCACCCAACTCCAGGGGAGCCTGAGCGGCATGGTGTCCAATCCACCTTACATTCCAACTGCTATTCTCCCCGGCCTACAGCCCGAAGTGAGCCGCCATGAGCCGCATTTAGCGCTAGATGGGGGAGACGATGGGCTGGTTTGTGTGCGTCACTTGGTTGCCTGCGCCCCCACATATCTGAAAAATGGCGGGTTTTGGCTGGTGGAGCTAATGGCAGGTCAGGCGATCGCAGTGGCAGGGTTATTAGAGACTGACGGTCACTATCAAGCGATTCAAATTCATCGAGACTTAGCAGGGATTGAGCGATTTGTCTCAGCGACTCGAAAGCCGTAGTTGTTGGGTCTACGTTGGCTCTGAGCTACGTTGGCTCTGAGCTACGTTGGCTCTGAGCTGCGTTGGCTCTACTAACGGCTGCCAAACGGAATCACGGCATTGTCAGCAATCACATAGGCGATCGCCCCTGGCTCTAGCGATACCTCATGCCCCCCAGTAAATTCACCAAAAGACGGTAGCGTTAGCGTCCTCTGCATCGAATCAAAATAAAAACACGGCAAGCGCAGAGTATCCAATTTGCTGCGAATGCGAAAACAGGGATGAACATGCCCACAAATATTTAAACTAGTGGCCTGCGGCGATGGTTCATGACTCAAAAGCAGATTTTGAACCTGAACCGGAGTGGAATGGCACTCAATTTCACAATGCTTCAGCATTGAGATCAGGTGGCGATCATGATTGCCCACAATCAGCTGAATGTGGCTAGACGTCTCCTGACAAAAATTAGACCAACCTTCGAGCACCTCATCGACTAAACCCCGCCGAGAGTGAAATAAATCACCCAGGATAATTAGCGTTTTAGGATTAAATTTTACGCAGAGCGATCGCAGCCGCTCTAGCGTTTGCTGGTTTACCTGATTTGGAATAGGGACTCCCAACGCCTGAAACGTTTCAGACTTACCCAAATGAACATCCGCGATCAATAAACTCTGCAAACGTTCGATGTAGATTGCTTTTTCCGGCAATAGCTGGAACACATGGCCTAGATGGCTGACCTCATACATCTCAGATACTTCCTCAAAACTGACGCCTAATAGGCTACAAACACGGGGACGAAACACCATCGAACAGTTCCGTTGTTCTCATCGATCCTGGTAAGGTTTACATCAGTTTTAGCGTTTTACTCCCCCCTCCAGCTTCAGAGCTAGAGTCAGCGAAACCGAGACGTCTTAATTTCTAACCTGAGAACCCACGATCAAAGAATGGATGTGGCCGACATTTGGTGCCTTTTTAGTGTGGGGTCTTTGGGGCTTTTTGCCAAAGCTCACAACCCGCTACCTCGATGCCAAAAGCGCAATCGTCTATGAGGTGT
>CASBQX010000157.1 GCA_949127925.1 Synechococcales cyanobacterium PMM_0002 | reverse complement strand
TCTATCCTGTTTGGCTCAGACTGGAAAGTCCTGAAAAGCTCTTTTTATAACGATTCTGGGCGAACTAGACCCCGATGAAATATATTCTCTCGCCTGGATTTAACACCTAGACAGGTATCGGTTTTAGACCCATTTTTTTGATAACCAGTTTTGAATGAGAATCACTGTCGTCCTTCTTTCATTACTTTACAAGAGATACAGGGAGTGTTACCTAGATATAGGGGGTATCTGCTGTGTGTGGTGTTGATTGCAAATGTGGTTTTGCGAATGGAGTGCAGCTAAAAGCTTGTGAATATCGAAGATAGTGAAGGTAGTGAAGACTACCCGCAATAATTTAGGCATGTCCATTCAGCCTACCCACAAGCCTAACCATAATATTTAGCTCAGGAGATGCTGTGATTATGTTTTCATCAAACAATGTTGCTAAATCGTCTATTTCCCCTAGTTTTAGCGCACCGCTAAATTCTCGCTCTAATGATGAGATGGTGACTAGGAAAGGCACTCAATTTGCTGGGCGTGCTGCTCAGTCTGAGCCAGGTGGAAATCTTAGATCTGCCCAAGTGATTAAACCGATCCCAGGAGCTTTCAAGCGGGCGGATGCGGTCGGGAAGGGCGATCGCGATGTGTTCAAAGTCGTTTTGACGGCTGCCGCCAAGGTAGATATACGATTCCGTAACAGGGCACTTACGCCGATTACCCTGTCAATTTTGGATAGCCAGGGCAAGGTGATTAGTTTTGGGGGACAAAGCCTAAGTCAGGCGGTTGGCAGAGGAACATTTAAGCAGTCGTTAACAGGTGTTTTACCAGGGACTTATTTTATTCGACTGGTGGCAAAAGCAACGGCTCCTGCTAAGTATCGAATTAATGTGACGACTGCTTCGTTGAGTGTGCCGACGTAAGTAATCTCCTTGGTGCTGGCTAGCTTGAAGCACTATGCTGAACGGCTCGAAAACTAAAGCTTTTCAGTATAGCGCTTCAATTCCAGAGCCATTCGTCGTAGTCCTTGCTGCTCATTGCGACGAATAAATGGGAAAAATAGTCTCCCCAGACTGCCTGAAAGGATTTCGCGGTGAATGTATTGAGTGCGATCGCCCCCCAAGTCCTGTAGTTCAAAGGTGTGTTCGTTTTGAATCCCAGGAGCTATGTATAGCCAGCGGAGGCAAGTCTCTTTTTGGAGTACCGTGATTCGCGGCTGAATTTCGGTTTCTTCTTCTTTGGGGACGCGTTTAATCGAAAGTAGAACTGTATTTCCTTGCTTTAAAGTCTGGCTGGGTGAGAGGTCGTAAAGAAAAGTATTCCATTTAAACCAATTGTGTTTTTCGATCAATACCTGCCAGACAACGCAGCGTGGTGCATTAATTTCAAGTTCAGCATAGAGGCTAGGCATAACAGCAGAGTCGAGGACTAGGAAGAACGCAGGAGACTGAACACCAACGGACTTAAGGTGCTTCTGTCGCGATCGCCTGCCCAATAAATTTGGTATAAATTCGATCGCACCGCGCGGTTTCGACACCTGTAGTAATTTGATATCCGCTCCTTTCGTAAAGCTTAACGGCTTCCTTCAACCTGCTGGCGGTTTCTACCCAAATTTGCTGAAAGCCGCGATCGCTGATGACTTGTTCTAACGTCTGTAGCAAAAACGTACCTAAACCCTGGCCTCGACTTTCGGGCAACAGATACATTTTTCGGATTTCTACAGCCTGCTGGCCGCGAGAAACCGGATAAAATGCAGCCGTGCCGACGAGACGACCTTGCCACTCAACCACCCAAAATTCTCCACCTGTCCGCCAATACGCGTCCTCAACCTGGAATACATCGTGATCGGCGGCGGCAGGTTCAGCGGTCAAACCGTATTCTGTTAAGACACTCTGGATCAGTTCAGCGGCTAAGGTGCGATCGTGCGGTTGCCAATCACGAATCAAAAAGTTGCGGTATATGGTCTTCATCGCTCAAGGTCGATCATTAGATTTCAAACTCTAATCCATCACTAACTATGAATTCTTGCTTCAGGATGTAGCGTTGAGAGCAATTGACTTTCGACCGTGGCCAGTTCTTCTAGGCGGTTGGTGACGGTATCGCGATCGCAGTAGGTTGTAGCTAGCGTCCAGTACAGGCCATAGTGGCGCGCTTCGGATGCCATTAAGCCGCGATAAAATTGAGCCAGGGCTGGGTCGGGGCAATGGTTGGCCAGTAGTCCTAAGCGCTCGTGGCTGCGGGCTTCAATCAGGGCAGAAATTAGCAGGGAGTCAAGCAATCGATGGGGTTCTTGGGAGCGAACTTGGGCTTTGAGTCCGGCGGCATAGGGCGGAGAGGAGAGCGGCGCGAGGGGAATATGGCGTCGATCGAGCCACTGGTTAACCTGTTCAAAGTGCTCTAATTCTTCTTGGGCGATCGCCGTCAGTGTCCGCACTAGCTTGGCGTTGGACGGATAGCGGAACATCAAATTGAGCGCTACACCCGCTGCTTTGCACTCGCAATGAGAGTGATCAAGCAAAATCGTGTCGAGGTGGGCGATCGCCTGCTCTACCCAGGCGCTAGAGGTGGGCTGTTGCAGAAATTTGATCGGTTTGGCGCAGGAGAGTTCCATCTATGTGAAATATGCCCAGTGAAATATGGCCAGTGAAATATACCCAACTAACATAATCATAGAATCTAGGTGCTTAAGACTAAGTTATCTCGATGGACTACCGTCTCGACCCCGACATACCCCAAGATAGTGGCGATATCTTCGGAATGCCTGCCGCGAATTTGCTGCAATTCGATGTGGCTATAGTTGACGATGCCTCGGGCAATTTCTTGCCCAAGCGGGTCACACAACTGCACCGCATCTTGGCTTTGGAATTCGCCTTCGACTTCGACAATGCCAGCCGCTAATAATGATTTTCCGGCCTGACAAATCGCGTTGACGGCACCTCTGTCCAGGTATAGTTTTCCGGCAGGAACTAGCCCATTCGCAATCCAGCGTTTGCGGGCATTGAACGGCTGAGGTTCTGGCTCAAACTGGGTACCGAGCGGTTCGCCTTGCAGAATCTTTTCGATATTGTCTGGCGATCGCCCTTCGGTAATCACAGTTCTGACCCCTGAGGCTGTGGCAATCTTCGCGGCCGAGATTTTGGTCACCATGCCGCCGGTGCCCCAGCTACTGCCGCGATCGCCCACTTCAACCGTGCCTTGAAGCTCGGCAATATCATCTACCAAACTAATTGGTTCTGCCTCTGGATGAGATCGCGGATCTGCCGAATATAGTCGATCTACGTCTGTCAACAAGAACAGCCAGTCTGCTTCGACCAAGCTGGCCACCATGGCCGATAGGGTGTCATTGTCGCCAAACTTCAGCTCTTCTACAGCCAAGGTATCATTTTCATTGACAATCGGAATGACGCCGAGCTTGAGCAGCTGACGAAAGGTGCGGTAGGCGTTTACATAGCGACTCCGCTGAACTAAATCGCTACGGGTTAACAGAACCTGCGCAATTGGCTGTTCTAAAGAGGTAAAAAAGTCATCGTAGACCCGCATGAGCCGCCCTTGACCCACTGCTGCCACCGCTTGCTTTAGGGCAATGGTGCGTGGCCGTTCTTTCAGTCCCAATCGAGCACATCCGACGCCCACAGCTCCAGACGATACTAAAATTACCTGATGACCCTGTTGCCGCAGGCGGCTGAGCACTTCTACCAGCTTGGCAATGGTAGATAGGGCAAGGTAGCCCGTATCGGGCTGAGTTAGGCTAGACGTGCCAATTTTGATGACGACAGTTTGAGGCATGAGCAGGAGAAGAGTTTCTACGTCAAAGAGCGCCAAGACTTGCTAAGAAGACCTGACGCTCTTTGAATATTTCGAGGGATTTATCGGCTAGGGTCTTTATATTGGGTGACCCCATTTGAATCATTAGTATCATTTCAGGGAACATGAATATTTACTTGTTTCGTAACGGTTTCTTTATCTTTACTTAGATGCAAATCTGTTGCGAAATGTAATGCTTTGTTTATGACTTGGGCGGCAGCATCGCTCCAAGTGCATGTGATATCCAAACTTCCAGGTTATGAACCGGGTAGCGGCGAGTGGCCTCGGCTGGGTTAACCATCGGTTCTACCAAAATAGTAAACATCCCTAAGCGGTTCCCGGCAAGAACGTCGGTAAAGAGGCGATCGCCCACCATTGCCACTTGCTCAATCGGGATTTGCATTGCATCTGCGGCTTGCCTGAGTTTGCGGCGAGAGGGTTTGTGTGCCCCTAAGATATAGGGCAAATCTAGAGCTTTAGCAATACCGCTAATTCGAGTCCGACTCAGATTATTGCTGACTAGCCACATAGAGAGCGTGGGCTTGAGGCTCTCCACCCAAGCGTGCAGTTCATCAGAGGCTTGGGCAATATTCATCGGTACTAACGTCTCGTCTACATCCAATATCAGCCCTTTGAGGTTGTTTTGATGTAACATCTCCGGCGTTAGATGCAGAATGCATCCTCCCAAAACAATATCTGGCTGTAAAAGTTTCCCCCACGACATAAAGCAATACCTATCTAACCTATCTATATGAATGATCTCAATTGACTTAGCAGTAGTGAGTATCAGCCTCTACTGGGCTGATTTTGGAGCTGCACCCGGTGGTTGGTTCTTCGATGCCAAGTCCGCGTCTACCGCAACCTTAGCGCCTTCATGTTCGGCCAGGGTGCGACTAAAAATGTGGGTGCCGTCGTATCGAGCCATGAAAAAAAGATAGGGCGTATCGGCAGGGTTGAGCGCTGCCTCTAGGCTAGCTAGCCCTGGGGCGGCAATGGGGGTGGGTGGCAAACCAGGGTTGATGTAGGTGTTGTAGGGCGATGGAATTTTGACTTGAGCATAGGTGAGAGGCTGTTCGACAGTTTGGCGAATGCCCAACGCATATTCTACGGTGGGGTCGGCTCCTAACGGGATGCCTTCTCTCAGCCGTTTGGCAAAGACTCCAGCAATGGTAGGGCGTTCTGTTTGCACAACGGCTTCTTTCTCGACAATGCTAGCTAATGTAACCCACTCCAACAGACTGTAGGGAGATTTAGCCTGATTCTGTTGGTTCTGCCGATAGACAGGAAGAGCCACCTGTTGGAACTGACTGAGCATTTGGTCGATCACGACTCCTGGTGTAACGGTGCCCGATAGCTTATACGTATCGGGGAAAAGAAAACCCTCAAGTTTGGGTAAATTATTGGGTAACCATGGATGGCGATCGCGGGGTATTGTTTGACTGGCTGCCAAAAAATCGTCAGCGCTAAAGAAACCCTTCTCGTCAAAATAATTGGCCATTTGCTTGAGCGACCACCCTTCAGGAATGGTGAAGCTCTCTAGGACTACCTCCCCCTGCCAGATCTGATTAGCAATTTGAGGCAGCGTTGCGGTAGGTGAAAGCGCATAGGTTCCTGCCTGGAAGCCACCCTCCCGGTTTTGCCAGGTTTGCCAGCGCGTCCACGCATTCCAAGCTATGGTTGAGTGAACTAGCCCTGCTGCTTTGAGATCTGCGCCAATTTGGGTGGCTGTACTGCCAGGGGGAATAGCTATAGTTATTTGGGTTGTGCTCGCCGTTTCAGTGCTAGGGGCGGCGGTAGGTGAGGTACCAGAACCATCAGAACCGGCAGTCGCTATCGGCGCGATCGCGCTTTGCCACCAGCGCCAGCTTTGCCATCCACCTACCCCCAGTGCCATCAGTAAAAACGCCAGTAGCACCAGCCATTTAGGAACGCCTTGAGTTGCTTTCATAGCACATTCTAGAGGTCTATTTAACCTGAAGCAAGCGTCCCGGTTTTGCTTACCCTCGCTCGGGAAGCAGGGCGCGATCGCCTGGAATCGTTTGTTGACATCTGGCAGTTTGAATGGCAGTCATCCAACCCGAAAGCGGCTGTTGGCGATAGGGAGAGGAATTCGTTAGCCGCTAATCGAGTGAATCAAACAACTGTTCTTCTAGCTGCACTCGGATGGCCTGAAATTCTTCGGGAGAAAGTAATTCTGGCTCACCTTTAGCATTGAGGCGGGCAAAGAACATTAGCGGGTCCAGCGGGGTACAAATATCGTATTCTTGCTCTTTATAGTAGAAGTACGTAATCCGCTGAAACTGTTCAGAGTCAGTTGGCGCATCTTCTTCGCCAATGTCCACTGTAATCAGTTCTTCTTCGTCTACCTCAGGCAGATCACCCACAGCCGTCAGCGTGTAAGCCGTGCGTTTGAGCGCTAGGTCTTGTTCTGCCAAAACTGCCCGTGCCGTCTCGAAGACTTCGTCAATTTCTTCTTCGGTTAAATCTACTAGGGTTTCAGCCTCTTCGTCTTCTTCGTCGGTTTCCCAAGCAAAAATTTCGATCGGGGCATCCACTGGCAATAGGAGTAGATAGTCTTTGTCTTCTACTTGGAGGGAGTGCTCGACATAGCACTGGAGCGATCGCCCATTCTCATCGGTTAAGTTTACGGTCGGCATTTCGTCCATGTCGTCTTGGTTGAGTCCAAAATTGTTTTTGTCGTTCCCTGCTTTTGTCATCCCACTGTCCTTAAAAACCACAATTTGTTATCGCAACACCGCTCTGGAACCTATCTCTACTGGTCTGAACCCATAGATTTAGGTGTTTAAATCCGCCGCGAGTTTTGACCTGCCGACAACATCTTCTAATGAAAACTTTACAGCATCACTGCAACGCCATCGCCCTGTCTTTGGGAATGATTAGGGAAATCTGTCATGTTCTGTCGTCAAAACTTCTAGCGGTGTTGAAGGGATCGGGTAGAGTGGCTCTGCGCTGATCCAACCATTGTTGCAGAATAATTGCCGCTGCCTTGCGATCAATCAG
>CASBQX010000156.1 GCA_949127925.1 Synechococcales cyanobacterium PMM_0002 | reverse complement strand
ATCTTTTGAGGGCGGTTGCGATGAGTTGGTCGAATTCAGCTTGACTTGTTCTTGCAGTAACTCGTATGCCTCTCGCAATTGCTGCTGTTCCCCATCCAGTTGATTGACTCGTCTGGTCAGCTCTTCTATCACTCGCCTGACACTCAATGGGGTGCGTTCCCAATCTGCTTGAGAAATCTGCTCGATAGAGGGGGCAAGGGGAGTTTCCATGTCCGCTACGTTAGCAGATTATCCCTGAAGTTTCTACTGCCACTTTTTAAGCCCCTGAACGACCACTATTTTACGACTAAAAGGCTGGCTTCAAACCCTTTAGTGCCCTCAAGCACCTATAATCTGATTTGTGCTCTCCGCCCGGTTACCGAAACCTCAAAATCCAGGTGGAAATCTAACTTGTCCTTTTCCACGGATTCCAGCAGATTTTTCAGGTGATCGGCCAGTCTCCACGAACTATTGTGTCCATCCTTCCACATAGTTGCTTCCATATGGTTGCTGCGAAAAATAAACATGAGTAAATTCAAGAGCTTTTCATGAGAAGACGAGGAGTGATCTATTGTGCGACAGGCAACCTAGCCTATCTTGAGGCAGCCGTAATCAGTGCGATGTCTTTGCGCCAGCACGAACCAGTATTACCGATTACACTGATATCCGACCAACCCTTACTGAAGCATCTACCCTTGCAGGACTATGGCATTACTCCCAGGCTAGTTGAGCACTGCGAATACGATCAAGATGCGTTCTCATCGCGATCGCTCAAAACCCGCCTAAATGCCTATAGCCCCTACGAGGAGACCCTCTTTCTGGATGCGGATATTCTTCCCCTACAGCCCGTTTGCGAGCTTTGGGACTATCTCAACGAGAGCGATCTCGCTATGGTCGTTGACCGCTTGCCAATGGTGGGTCTCTGTGATCACGTTGCTCCAAACGAAAAAGCCTACACGCTGCAACGTCTTTCAGGCAACACCGTGCAGTTTAATAGTGGGGTGATGCTGTGGCGAGATTCGCTAGCCACCCAGGCGCTTTTCCAACAATGGTATGAGGAGTGGCAGCAGTTTCAAAAGCATGATCAGCTAGCGCTGATCCGAGCGATTAAGGCAGTACAAATTCCTGTAACGAAACTTCCGATGACCTACAATATTTCACCCATTGATGCAGCACCGTTGATGGGTACAGATCAAGAGGTGTATCTGCTGCATTGCTGGGGTACGGTGACATCTGGTAAATACCGCCAAATTGCTCAGCAATACTATCCGTTGATTGTTGAGACAGTAGCCAACTTCAAAATTGCAGCGCTGGGCAGAGAAGAGTCCTTCACTATGTAGGTTGAAAAGATTAGGTTGAAAAGATTAAGTTGAAAAGTTTAGGTTGAAAAGAGCAGTGCCCCCAGCCAAACTGGCATGGGGCACTGAGGCAAGGGAGAACATCCCTCAATTACTCGACTAATCGGGCTTGAATCAAGTATTGAAACGCAAGAAAATCTTTTAGGATCGGCAATGCAAAAAATTTGGCAACGCGATTAATTTGAGAAGGTTTCTCTAAAATTCGGTAGTTTGTGTCGATGGTGTCGATGGTCAGACCAGCGTTGCTGAATAGCTCTATGATGTTCTGCCTCGTGAAAAAACGAAGGTGCGTTCGATCATGAATTCCGCGCTCCCGATAGGGCCAGTATCCTTTTAGGACTAGATGATAGATTGTATCGATGTGCCTAATGTTTGGAATTGAAGCAATGATGGTACCTGCTGGATTTAAGTAGTTTTTTGCTGCACTGAGGACAGCCCAAGGATCGACTAAGTGCTCAAGTACATCGGCAAAAATAATGGTATCAAATTTATAGTTGTCTAGTTTTCCTTGGAGTATGATCTCCGCAGCATCCCCGACAAAAACTTGATCGATGTGATTTAGGGCCTCATCGGCCATAGCTGCTGATAGTTCAATGCCAAAAATCTGTGCCCCAGTTTTGGCTCGAATGGCTGCACCTAATATACCAGTGCTACATCCCACATCAAGGACAGTTCTGGTATTAAGAGGAATCAATCTTTCAATATCTGGTCTTTGGCCTATATAAGAGATATTAAAACCAGAGGAATTAACATTTTTTAAGTTCATCAGTGGTGGGCTATCAGGTAACTGATCTATCGGTCTATGTATGTTTTTTCTTTGTTTTTACACTATCGAATAGCAGGCAAATTATTTTCTGTTGGATAGCCCACTCCCTGAATTGGCATGCCATCAGCCCTATACCAGTGATAGCAGTAAACACCCTCCATAATATATGACTTGTATCCTAATTCCCTAGTTTTCCTATCAATATCATTGTCTACACCTAGAAACCCATCTGCAAATCCACTTGTCTGCTTCCATACTGCCTTTGAAATTAAAATTACAACGCCACTAATTACATATTCACATTTTCTCAAAGAATTCCCATATTCAATTTGCCTTTGCCGCCCTATCTTTCTGTGGTAGTAAATATCATGATTTTGGGGGTCTATGCCTTCGATCAGTTGCTCAAGATTGCCAATTCGATTCGTGCAAACGGTTAGCAAGCCCGCATCATGATGTGGAGTATCTAAGTCCTCAACAATGTTTTCCATTTGCTTATACCAATCAAGCGTTGTGAACATGGCATCATGATCAAGGAAACAGGCCCAGTCCCCATCCGGAATCATATTTATAAAGCTGTTATAAACTGCTCCAATATTCTTATCCATGGATTTGGGTGCATATGGAATATAAGTGTGAATCATGGTTATACGTGCTCAACTAGCTGTTAAATAGCCGATTCAGTGAATTCTGTGAAGCCTACTTGATTAGGTATTAGCTTCAAAAGAATAAGGGGTATAAAAAGGAGTACTACGTAGAAAAATAAGATTAAAAAAACGCTGCATGTCTTCAATGAACACAGCTAGAGCACCGTACAATGCTCTAAAAGTTAGCCTTGGAACGCGTCTAATGGTTCACCAAGGCTGGCTGAGTCATGGGTAAGACATGCAACGCAGTTTGGAAGGGAACGTACGTAGTTGCCATTACCCAATATCATAACGCTCTCATCTATAGAGTCAAGCCCTAAATTTCAATCTTTGGGATAGACTTGAGTCTATATGACAGGGGCATCTATAGAAAAGTCTCGAAAGAAGAACCCTCTGTGATAGACTCAAGTCTATAAACCTTACACACCATTTTTGGGAGGCGCTCCCCTGATCCACGCAACTCTACATCAGTTAAAAGTATTTGAAGCGACGGCTCGACACGGCAGTTTTACCCGAGCAGCCGAAGAACTGTTCTTGACCCAGCCTACTGTTTCTATGCAGGTCAAGCAGTTGACCAAAGCAATTGGTTTGCCGTTATTTGAGCAAGTTGGCAAGCGCCTCTACCTGACGGATGCTGGGCGAGAACTGTTTTCTACCTGCAAAGAGATCTTTACTAATTTAGAACAGTTGGAAATGACCGTTGCCAACTTAAAAGGCATGAAACAGGGCAAGCTGCGGCTAGCGGTGATCACCACGGCAAAATATTTTGTGCCTCGGCTGCTAGGGCCTTTTTGCCAAGAATATCCAGGGGTTGATGTTTCCCTGACCGTGACCAACCATGAACGCGTGATTGAGCGGCTGGCCAACAATCAGGATGATCTTTACATCATGAGCCAGCTGCCTGAGCATTTAGATATCGCGGCTCATCCATTTTTGGATAACCCACTGGTGGTAATCGCTCCTCGCAATCATCCCTTGGCTAAAGAAAAAAATATTTCTCTCAAACGTCTCTGCGAAGAAACGTTTATTATGCGTGAGCCTGGTTCTGGGACTCGTCGAGCCTTTCAAAAGATGCTAGACGACCAGGGGCTGTCGGTTAAGGTGCGGCTAGAGTTGGGCAGTAATGAAGCCATTAAACAGGCGATCGCCGGAGGGTTGGGTCTGTCTGTGCTGTCGTCGCACACGATTTCGATGGAGGGGGCGCATGGGGAACTGATGGCTCTAGACGTAGAAGGCTTCCCGATTGCGCGTAAATGGTACATCGTGCATTTGGCTGGTAAGCAGCTGTCTGTGGTGGCCAGCACTTTCTTCGATTATCTGCTAGTTGCCGCTGTTCAGCTGGAAGCGGCGGGCAAGGTCATGGCGTGAGCACTGCCGGATGAGGCGGCTGGTTCCTCCTGCTTTTGATCTAGATGCGACTATGGAGTGGCGGTTGTTTGGAGCCAGGTTTCAATGCCGTTTGCCAGCGTGTCTGCTAGTTTTTCTTGGGCGGCGATGTCGGTAATCCACTCGAATTCGGTGGGACTGATCATGAAGCCAAGTTCTAGTAGCACAGCGGGGGCGACGGTGGGTCGGGTGAGCGCGAGGTTATTCCAGAAGACGCCATAGGACGGGCGATCGAGTTTTTCGACTAGGTAATCGTGGAGAAACTGGGCAAGGTGGGATGACTGAGACTGATACCAGAAGCTGCCAATGCCGCTGGTGTTGATGGCGTCGCCGTCGTCAGGCAGGGCGTTGAAGTGCAGGCTAAGCGCTAGATCGGGTTCTTGTTGGGTAATTAGGGCAGCGCGGGCGTTGGGGTCGAGGTCGAGGTCAGTTTCGCGGGTCATGATCACGGTGGCTCCGAGGGCGGTGAGGCGATCGCGCAATCGATTTGCCAGCAGCAGCGCGGCTGTCTTTTCGGGGTAGCCCGTTGGCCCCACCGCCCCCAAATCGTCTGGGCCACCATGCCCTGGATCAATCAAAATGCGCACTCCTGCCAACGGCTGCTCTCGGTTGCCGCTGAGATTTGGCGGATGCCGCAGTGACAGCACTAAGTTTGTGCCCTCATAGCGCAGTTTATAGCCCCACTGCTGAGCCGATTTGAGGTTGAAGGTGTACTGGGCTTGGCCGGGGGCAAGTTGCTGCCAGTCGAGCCGTTGAATAACCGCATCGGCAGGGACAAAGATGGTATCGGTTTGGGCGGTGGTGTTGTGCAGGGTTAGGGTCAAGCTGCGATCGCCCTGCTGCAATGAAATGGGAACAGGCAGCTGAAGCGGAAACACCACCTCGGTCCAGCCCCTCACCTGCCGGGAGCGAATGCCGCGAATTAGGGTGCGGGGCGGAACGGTGCTGGCGATCGCCTGGGTCTCACGAGTCCGAATCCAGCCGCCGTAGTCGAGCTGTAGCCAGTCGCCCTCACTGCCAATCACGCTGGCCTGGGTGCCCTGGGGCAACGGCGTCAGGCGCGAATAATCGGTGCTTGGCCCGGTGCGAGCCGTGCCTGGGTCTGCCGTGACCGCCACCACCTGTGGCGCATCTACCGAGACTAGCTCTACTGTCCCAGCCGCCTGCTGCCTGACGACCTGGCCGTTGAGGCTGAGGTGATAGGTCGGTTGACCCAAGGGGATGTTCTGTCGCTGCATGGAGCCACTCAGTTCGCCCAACGGCCCAGAACCAGAGCGAAAATCGGGGTGGAAGGTAGCACAGCCCTGGTAGCGTTGAGCCAGGGAGTCAGAGCTGGGCTGGTTGCGATCGGTGAGAACCGCAGAGTTGGGCGGCAGTAGCGCCGAACTGGGCTGGGGTGCCAGCGGCAGGGTTTGTCCTGCTAGCGTCACTGAGACGGTGGCATTGGCGGGCGCGATCGCCCCCAAACAAATCGGCAGATTGGGCAAGCGAGCGGTATTGACAGCGGGCAGCAAAGACCCGTCGCCAAAGGCGACCCCGAGCGGTGCTGCCACAGTGGCCGCCAGTCGAGTCACACGCCGCGTCAGCACCTCACTGCCATAGCGCAGCGTGAACATATTTTCGCCCAGTTGCAGGGGGAAGCTGGGGGCGAAATGTCCGGCGGCGCTGCGTTGAATCGGTTGGCCATTAACGGTGACCTCACCGTCGGGAGCGGCAGTGCCAATCAAAAAAATCTGGTCAGCGGTGGTTTCGTGGCCATCGGGTGGATAGACCAGATTCAGCGGTGGCTCTGCTCGAACTGTAACCGCCATCCCCGCCATCCCCACGGTGCCCAGCAATATGCCACCACCCCAACCCAAAATCTGCAAATGTGTGTTCATCAGCTGTGGTTTTTTTATCGCAAAATATCTCGAGTGAGGCGCACTTGCACAATTTGATTGGGCTGAATTGTGGCGGGTTGAGGAGCAGTGACGTAAGTGGTAGCTGCCCCGGTGGCTGCCCCTGCTGCCAGCCCCAGCAGGCCAATCCCTCCCGTCAGCACGCCTAGTACCGTCACTCCGATCACCCCCAGCGCCGAATTACGGATCAAATTGCGCTCAGAGACTTGGCGATCGCCCCCCAGATTGGCCGATTCTGCATCTAACCGCAGATTGCGTCCGTTGAGGCTAATGGCTTGAGCAATGAATTGACTGCCGCGACTACTGGTTTCAAAGCGGCCAATCACCTGGCTTTCGGCTGGAAACACAACATTCCCGGCAAAATCTAACACCGGTTGATCGAGCACCAAGACCTCTTGCCAGGGCGTTTCGGGGTTGAGCGTTAATGCGGTTTGGCGCGGGTAGCGCAGATTCAGTGCTGTTCCAGAGGGCAGCAATAGGTTGGGGTTGCTAGGGGCGGTGGCAATGGTGGGCGGCTGGATCGGGTCCGGAGCCGCTGGTTGAGTAGGAGCGGGCTGAATGGGAGCGGGCTGAATAGCTGCCGCAGCACTGAGCGGGGGCACCGTCACCATGGAAGGTGAGCTGGTTTGGGGCAACGCGGGCGGCAGCGCGGGTGGAATTTGCCAGTCAGACGCCACGCCGCTAGGGGATGTGGCAGGAGTCGGTGGCGTGGCATTGACTGGCGCAGGGGTAGAACCAACGGACGCTGGCGCAGGGGTGAGCAGCGCAGACGGCGATCGCCCCTGCAAGTCATTGGGTAGATCTGCTGAGGCAGGCGATGGAGACACGGGCGCAGGGGATGCGGGTGCCGTGGCGCTGTTGGCGGCAATCTCCCCCGACCCAGACTCAAACAAAGGCCGCAGTGCCCACCGAGCACTAGCGTTGCTGGTCGCCGTCAGCTGCTGCAACTGCACCTGCCCTGGAGCCAGCACCGCATCAGGCGACAGCTCTAAGACAATCCGCGTTAGTCCGGGCTGAAACTGACTGACCCGGATTTGCCGCACCGCGCCCTGGTAGGTTTCTTGTTCTGACACTGCCCCCATATCAATGTTGGGCAGATCCATCACAATCCGTGTGGGCTGAGCCAACAGAAAATAGCGGGGAGTAGTGCCGGGTGGAATCGTCACTTCTAACTGCTGGCTAACCGGGTCAAACCGCCACTGGGTCAGCGCTGCTGCCTGCGCCGGGGTAGCCACCACCACCGTGGCGATCGCCCCAGCCCCCAAGCCCAAGGTCAGCCCCAGTGGATGAGATGCGATCGCCACCAGCCCCAAACTCAGCCAGATTTTCCCATGAGTGGTATGTAGTCGGTGTCTATTTTGCATCCGCCCTCTGACCAGGCAAGTAGCCCAGTTCCTCCCTTATATCTAAAACGCTGCGTATAGTGGCACAGGGATCAATCTTCCCCCTGGTCTAGCGTCAAGTTTAATTAAACTCCGCCCAAACAACAACCCGCCGCCGACACCACGAAAGTTAATCTAGCGCTCGACAATGCTGATCACGTCCTTAATTTTCTGAGGGTTAGTGTGTAAGGTATAGCCTGTTCCAAGTACCAAGACAACATCCACCCGCTCTCCTTGGTCGGCTTTGTTATCAGCTTTGGGCGTTACCGTAATCATCCCCTGTCCTGTAGCTGGAGAAATCTGTACTCCCTGTTCGGGTAACGGCTCCAAACGATAATCCCTCGGCTGGGCTGCTTTGGGCACGTTGAGTCTGACTCGGTAAAAGACGACCACAGGCGCAGGTGGTTTTGGATTGAGAGTAATCAGAAATTTGCCCTTAGTGCCGGGACGCCCAGGAGCAGGTTCTCTGGCCAAGGCGTCGCCAACGGCTTGGAGTGTGGCCACTGGCGGCGGCGGCGGCAAGGGTTCATCGGTGATGGTAACGACCGCAGATTGCCCTACCGTACCTGCGGCTGGAATCCGATAGGCTGGGTCGGGCAACAACTCTACCACGACTGCTTCCGGGGCAGCGGCTTCATTGCCTGCAACATCAGCCCGCGCCACCACAGAAATCTGCGCCGTGGGGTTGACTTTGTTGATATTGACGGTGCCGCTTAGCGGTTCGTAGTCTAGACCCGCGATCGCATTGTTGATATTGCCAGGAGTAATCACCCGATAGCGCACCGTGGTCACGTCTGAGCCAATGTCGCCCGCTAGCGTCACGTTGAATCGGGCAATATGTTTGGCGGCGATCGCGTCTCCGGGGCGTGGTTCTACAGCATTTTGGCTAGCCGTAATTTGCGCCAGCGGTAAAACTGGCGGGGGGGGCGGCAATGGCTGATCGATAATTAGCACTTGGGCTAGTCGGCCTGCCGCACCGGGTGCCGGAATCCGATAGGTGGGGTCAGGTAACAGCTCTACGACTACCGCCTCTGGGTTGGCTGCTTCATCCCCCGGCAGATCTACCTTCACGATCACCGGAATCGTAGCAGTGCCATTATTTTTATCAACGACCACCGTGCCACTCAGCGGTTCATAGTCAACTCCTGGCGTTGCATTAAACACATCAGGCGGCATAATTACCCGATAGCGCACTGTCATTACGTCTAGCGGCGGATCGCCCTCTAAGCTGACTTGAAATAAGGCGATCGCATCACTGCCGGGATTCTCTTGCGAGTGCATGCATGCCCGTGGCTCGATGGCATCTTGCAGCCGGACAATTCTGGCTAGTGGGGGCACAAAGTTGGTGATAAATACGGTGTCTTGAGCCTGGTCACCCAACTCATAGGCGCAATTTTCAAAGGTGATCAGCCGTGCCACTACCTCTTCCTGCGGTTCATCGGCACTGTCAGGGCCTAACGGCAAAACCGTAATCAGCAGCGAATTTGCCCCTGCCGGAATCATCACTTCTTGAGCGGCAGGGTTGAGCCTGTAGTCCACCTCCCGCTTTGCCGTACGCAGTGGCCCCACGTCTTCTAGCACATAGCGCACCGTCAATCCACCGGGCGGTGCCACCGCGCCTGCCATCAAGCCAATTTTCAACTCTCCTGCCACAGCGGGCAGCGGCGGCCTTGGTTCTTGGGCATGAGACTGAGTCGCGTCTAGGCGAACTCGGGGCAGTGGTGGTTTCAGCGCCAGCGACGTT
The DNA here is from genome assembly GCA_949127925.1 of Synechococcales cyanobacterium PMM_0002. GTDB lineage: Bacteria > Cyanobacteriota > Cyanobacteriia > Elainellales > Elainellaceae > CASBQJ01. The sequence goes on along the minus strand of CASBQX010000156.1, from coordinate 2,592 downwards.
TCTATCGAAAACTTAGATCCAAACGTGTGCCGTTCTGCGGAAAAGAAAAAGAAATCGTAGGTTTCGCCAACCTTTAGTTCTAGCGGGGTCTGCGGCGGCGCAGATTCAATTCCCACGTCTTCTTTGAGGAACAACAGCAGGCGGGTGCTGGGGTCAGTCGCTCGGTTTTTTGGATTAATCAACCGCAAATCTAATGTGCCCACCAGAGGCGGATGAACGCCGCCTAAATCGATCACAAGCAAATTGCCTTGCCCAGGATGCCCCAAAAATACCCAGAGGTCATCATCACCTGCAAACGTAAACGCCTCATCGCCTTGGTAGGTAAAGCTAGCAGAGGTTTCGACCGTGAAATGGTAGTTATGATCCTGCCGATCTTTAGCGCGGCTAATATACTCTTCTGGGCGCGTCACATTGAACTGATCGGGCACGTTAAAGTTCTTACTCTTTTTGTCTTTGAGCCGCTGACCAACCGCCGTTAAAGCAGTCGTAAATTGGCCGCTACTATTCACCCTAAACAGCTCCTGGCGGATGTTGCCAAACAAGGCATTGTCGATCGGAAAAAAGGGATCTTGACTGACTCGATAAATGCCGCCCGGTTCGGGCTTACCATTGTCGAGAATGAGCGTTATATCTGTTTCTATATTAATTCCATCTGTAGTGCGAAACCATTGGTTAAAGCTGGTTTCGCCATTAATTCCAGAGCTTTTCCGACGGCGATCGCGATTAAACACAGGCTTATTGTCAGCACCCAAAACATGTTTCACTAATCCTGTTTCTGCAGGGCCTCGGCGATTCTCAAAATCGGGATGGTCGGCCTTAAAATCGCGGATTTTTGCCGTTAACGTGATGGTTGCCATAGGGTACGCCCTTAAGGAAATGACTGAAAATCAGGAATTAGATTAAAGTCGCCTAGCCTTGCTGTCTCGGTAGAGGCTGTCTCGTTAGGGGGCTGTCTCATCAGGGATAGCAGGCTGTTGGCGGCTTGAACGGTAGTTCGAAAGTGTCTACACCATCCGTTAACTCTTCTCCGGACACGCTGTAAAATAAACTTCCTTAAATCGATAATAGCTGCCGGACAGACGTAGCATCAAACGCTGCGGCGATCGCCTCCCATGCTGGTTTACGGCGGAGCTGCTGGTCTAGCGGCAGTGGGCGCACAGGCAACCCGTCAGGTCGAGGTTGAAAAGACGTGAGCCAAGTATGGCGATCGCTCAATCCCCAGGTCAGCACTGCTGTCACGGCGGGTTGAGCCAACACAATATCTAAGTAACGGCGATAGTGATCTGCAACTAGGCGATCGCGCTCTGCCACATTCGCAGGCAATTCTACATCGGCTACATCCAATTCTGTAATGAAAATTTGCAGGTCTAGATCTGCCACCTGCTGCAAAAACTGACCCAGCTTTTCAGGGCTAAACCGGGTTTCGCTGCCCCACAGATGAGCCTGTATGCCTAGGGCGTGGATTGGAACGTTGGCAGACTTTAATCGTTCTAGCAAGCGTAAGACGGCGGTTCGTTTACTGGCATCTTGAACGGTGTCGTAGTCTAACCCGTAGTCGTTGTAAACCAGTAACGCTTGTGGATCTGCCTGGTGCGCCATCTGAAAGGCAAGCTGAATGTAATCTGCTCCCAGTAGCTCCAGCCAAGGCGTGTGGCGAACTCCATGCGGTCGATTCTCCTCGGGGGCGATCGCCTCATTGACGACATCCCAAGAATGCACCTTCCCGGCATAGTGCCCCACTACCGTTGCAATGTGCTCCTGCAAAAAATGTCGGGCATTAGCGCGGGTCAGGGTTTCACGAAACCAATCCGGCAGCGCATTGTGCCACACCAGTGTGTGTCCGCGAAACAACATCTGATGCTGTTGAGCAAACGCCAAGAGGGCATCGCCTCCAGCAAAGTTGAATTGAGTCGGTGTCGGCCGCAGCGCCTCCCATTTCAACTGGTTTTCGGAGACTAGAATGGCGCATTCTTGGGCAAAACTATTGGCAAAATCTGGTTCGGCTGTGAGGATCTGGGGCTGGGCGGCTGCACCATAGAGCAACCCCTTGGCAGCAGCCCGACGCTTGAGGCTAGGTTGCCCCTGGAGCGGTGGCGCGGCAGCGGCAGGCGGTTGAACCGTCGGGGCTTGGGCGATCGCAGTATCAACCAAGCCAGTTTTTTTAAACTGATCACAGGCCACAAGGGAGGTGGCGGCAGTGGCAGAATATAAGGCCGAACGTAATAACAGGCGTCGATTCATAGGATAGCGTCTTGCGCCTCAAATCATGGTGTCTTAATCCTAAACATGGCATTCTGGACAGGTCTGATTGATCTGATTGCTGATCAGGCCAACTATTATTACTTGGGTGTAGCTTAACAGGAACCTGATAGTTTTGTATTCATAAATTTGCATTCTTAACCCCCCCCAGCGCTAAAGCGACGGGGATTCTTGCCCACCAAATGAGGCGACAGCGGGACATTCAAGTATCCCCCTAGACCCTCAAAACTACTGCCAGTACGAGAGGCATAGCAATCGGGCTTACGTTTTGTTTTGTGCTTTCTGAGTCCACCACAACGCCAGTTAGGTACGCTCAACATCCTGCCATTATTT
>CASBQX010000155.1 GCA_949127925.1 Synechococcales cyanobacterium PMM_0002 | reverse complement strand
TCGGCGTAGTATTACAACACTATTGCGCAGTAATTCTGGGCAAATCGTTCCATTTATATTCGGTATTCGGTGCAGCGATGCGTAAGAAAACAGCTTCGATTTTTGCTTCTCTAACGACTCTGGTGATGATGGCGACGGCCTGTGCCCCGTCTTCCACCACCACTCCCGAGGCAGGCTCCGCGTCTCCAGCGGCAGCAGAAAAACAGACCGTTGGCCTGGTTTTAGACACAGGCGGGGAAAACGATAAATCGTTTAACGAATACACGCTAAAAGGCGCTAAAGATGGGGCAGAAAAGGCCAGCCTAGACTTTTCCTATGTGACGTCTACCGCCAGCAGCGACTACGAAAAAAATATTGAAACGCAGATTTCTGAAGGCGCAGATTTGGTGGTGACGGTTGGCTTTTTGATGGGGGATGCCACTGCCGCGATGGCGAAAAAGTATCCCGATGTCAAGTTTGTGATTATTGACTATGCGTTCGCCCCGGGTGACGATGGCGTTGACCCCTACACTACTAACCTCAAAAATGTCACGAGCTTGATGTTTGCCGAAGACCAGGCGGGCTATTTGGCCGGGGTGTTGGCGGGTTGTGTGACCACATCTGGCAAAGTGGCCACTGTGTCGGGGATGGAAATTCCACCCGTGGTGAAGTTTGTTACCGGGTTCCAGTCGGGTGCCAAGTCTGCCAGACCCGATGTGGTGACGCTGAACCAATACATTCCAGATTTTAATGATCCGGCGACTGGCAAGTCGGTGGGGCAAAGCTTTATCGGCCAAGGCGCGGATGTGATCTTTACAGTTGGCGGCAATACCGGAAATGGTGGATTGCTGGCGGCAAAAGAAGCGGGCAAAATGGCGATCGGGGTGGATGTGGACCAGTACTTTACCTACCCTGAAGTGAAAGAGGCCCTGCTGACCAGCGCGGTGAAAAATATGGATGTGGCGACGGCGACGGCTATAGCAGAGTTTGCGGCAGGACAGCTAAAACCTGGCGTTGAACTGGCCACCATTGAGACGGGCGGGGTAGGTTTAGCGCCATTCCATGATGCTGAAGCGACAATTTCGTCGGCCTGCAAAGATCAGGTGAAAACCGCTGAAGCTGCACTCAAGGCTGATCCCAGCATTACGGGAGTGAAGTAGTGTGGTGCTAACCCTGGAGGCGTGCGATATTACCAAACGCTTTGCTGGTGTAGTCGCCAATGATCAGGTTAGCTTTGGGGTAGAACCGGGTGAAATTCACGTCTTGCTGGGCGAGAATGGCGCGGGTAAAACCACCCTAATGAATATCCTGTATGGTCTAGAGCGACCAGACGAGGGCGAAATTTTGGTGGATGGAAAGCCCATCCACCTGGGCGGGCCAGAGGACGCGATTGATCACGGCATTGTCATGGTGCATCAGCACTTTATGCTGGTGCCCGTGTTTACGGTAACGGAAAACATTGTGCTGGGGCTGGAGCAGGTGCGCCGACCGTTCCGCTGGCTGAAACTGCTGGGGGTGCTAGAGGAAGTGAAACCGAAGCGGCGGATTCAAGAGCTGGCCGATCAGCTGAGCTTGCAGGTGAATTTGGATGCGCGGGTGGGCGATTTGCCCGTCGGGGTGCAGCAAAAGGTGGAAATCATCAAGGCGCTGTATCGCGGGGCGCGGACGCTAATTTTGGATGAGCCGACAGCGGTGTTGACGCCTGCTGAGGGGGTGGAATTATTTGACCTATTGCGGAAACTGGCGCATCAGGGGCTGTCGGTGGTGATGATTACGCACAAGCTGAAGGAAGGGTTGGCGATCGCCGACCGCATTTCCGTCATGCGGCAAGGCAGAATGGTGGGCACGGTCAACCCTGCCGCTGCCACCGAGGCCATGCTGGCAGAAATGATGGTAGGGCGAAAGGTGATTTTGCAGGTCGAGAAGCCGCCATTGCAGGCCGGGGAACCGATTTTGCAGGTGCAAAACTTACGCGTGCTCGACGACCGCAATCAGACGGCAGTAGACGGCGTTAATCTCACCCTCCACGCTGGCGAAATTTTGGGGATTGCCGGAGTTCAGGGCAACGGCCAAACCGAGCTGGCAGAAGCATTAGCGGGGCTGCGCCCAATCGAAAATGGCCGGATTGAAATCTTGGGGCACCCTGCCACCGGAGCCACACCGCGTCAACGAATGGAATGGGGGCTAGCCCATGTTCCTGAAGATCGCGCCAAAAATGGCATTGTCAAGTCCTATTCCATTGCCGACAACATCGTGCTGTGTAACTATTACAAGCCCCCGTTTGCCAAAGGTGGCCAAATTCGCGCCGGGGCGATCGCCCGTCAAGCCACCCGGCTGATTCAGGAGTTCGACATTCGCCCGACCAATCCCAACTACCCGGTGGGTTCGCTGTCGGGCGGCAATCAGCAGAAAGTAATCATGGCGCGGGAACTATCGCGCGGTGCCCGGTTGCTGATTGCCTGCCAGCCCACACGCGGGGTAGACATTGGCGCAATCGAACTGATCCACAAACGGATTGTGGAGGCGCGCAGCCAGGGGATGGGCGTGCTGCTGATTTCGTCTGAATTAGACGAAAT
>CASBQX010000154.1 GCA_949127925.1 Synechococcales cyanobacterium PMM_0002 | reverse complement strand
TGTTGGAGCCGCCTAACGCACGAATGAACTCACCCGCTCGGGTTGCGGCATCTGGGTCGCGGGCTGGAGGCGCAGCGCCATTGCCGGAACCATTTCCGGTATTATTTTCGGCACTATTTCCGGCACCATTCCCATCTAGAGTGCCATTGGGAGCGATCGCCCCACTCGTCCCTGCTGCCACTACAGCCGCCGCTACTGGTGTTGGCGTATACGCTTCGTCAGCCTCAGCCCCCGCCGTTTTGAGGTATTCGATCATATCGGTCTTGAGGTTTTCCGATCGCGGTCCAAAGATAGCCTGAGCGCTATTGCCCATTTCTAGTACGCCAGACGCGCCTAGCTGCTTCAGTCGGGCTTTGTTCACCTGCTTCAGGTCGTTGACCGTAATCCGCAGCCGGGTAATGCAGGCATCTAGCGTGGCGATATTGTTGCGACCGCCAAAAGCCCTTACCAGCTCCCGCGCCATTTCAGCCCCTTTCCCCACCGGAACCGCCGCCACCTCGCCTTCAATCTCATCCTCACGACCGGGGGTCTTGAAGTCGAAGGTTTTGATCGCAAAGCGGAAGACGAAATAATACAGTGCGGCGAAGAATGGTCCAAAGGCTATGATCAGCCACGACTTGGTTCCCAGGCTGTTGAATAAGAAAAAGTCGATGAAGCCGTGGGAAAAGGTAAACCCCATCTTGCCGCCGAGGATCTGGAATAGCCAGTCGCAGAATCCGGCCATGAAGGCATGAGCCACGTATAGCAGCGGAGCCACAAACATAAAAGAAAATTCGATTGGCTCGGTGATGCCCGTCAGAAAAGACGTAAACGCTGCTGACAGCATGATGCCGCCCGTGATCGCGCGGTTTTTGGGTTTGGCACTGTGCCAGATGGCGATCGCCGCTGCGGGTAAGCCAAACATTTTGAACCAGTAAGCCCCGCCCAAAATGCCAGCTGTTGGGTCGCCAGCAAAGAAGCGGTTGATATCGCCACGCACAACGGTGTCTGTCGTAGGGTCAGTGAAAGAGCCTATTTCAAAGAAAAAGGGTACGTTCCAAATGTGGTGCAGGCCGAAGGGGAGCAGCGATCGCTCCACAATGCCATAGATTGCTGCCGTTAGCGGCACATTGCTACCATCTGCCGCCGCTGCTGCTGCTACTTTGATGCCGTTGCCGATGGGCGGCCAGACAATGCTGAGCAATAGGGCAACTGCGATCGCTGCAAAGGACGTAATAATTGGCACAAACCGCTTCCCAGCAAAGAAACCCAGGTATTGCGGCAGCTGAATCCGAAAAAACTTATTGAATAGGTAAGCGGCGACACAGCCCATAATCAAGCCGCCAAATACCCCGGTATCTAGCGAGGAGATGCCCATTACAGGTTTCAGCGACTCGGCGGGCACACCCCACAGCGTCGTTGAAGCGGCCCCCAGCGCCGCCAAAAATACCGCAAACCCCACCGTGGCCGCCAGTGCAGCCACCCCGTCATTCCCGGTAAACCCGATCGCCACCGACACGGCAAAAATCAGCGGCAGGTTGGCAAAAATTGCATCCCCCGACTGCTTCATAATTTGCGCCAGAAATTCCGGCATCCAGAAAAAGGTTTCTGGTTTACTAAACTTGGCACTGCCCAACCCCAGCAATAATCCGGCGATCGGCAATACCGAAACGGGCAGCATCAAGGACTTGCCCATCTGCTGCAACAGCGCAAACGCTTTTTTCCACATAAGAGATTTAAAAACTTTAGAGCAATGAAGTGTAGAGAATGCTAAACCAATCATGAAGCCTGAATGAATTATCCCTTTTTTGTTACGGCTGTTACAACAACAGAAAGCAAAGTTCTGTTGCAAAATTCTGTGCAGTCGTTGATTCAGTGGATGCCGCTAGGTATCGGTTGCCCGAGATGCATAGGGATGAAGCATTTGTACTTAGATCTCGGCCAAAGTTCCAGCGTACTGATACAAATGCTTCATCCCTACGTCGGTAGAACATCCCACCCGTTGGTTTATTCCACCCGATGGGCGATCGCCCCCCTGAAACGTTATAAATTAATCGCGTCTCTACAGAACCAATCGCGTCTCTACAAGCAGTAGATTAGGAGGTTTATCTGCCCTGACCCGATGCGGATTGAGCCACAGGTATCCAATAGCTTCGACTGTTTACTAAGTACAGTTAGGGGGTTTGCTCTCGCTTAGGCTAGAGCCTTGAGCGATAGAATTGTGAAGCGATCCATCTTCCATCAATTTAAATTCAGGAGTTCTATGGTCAGTCTGACGCCCAATCCTAGCTTTAGTTTGTCTATTCGTGTGCAGCTTCTCAACCAAGCAGGGATGCTGGCCTATGTTACACAGGCAATTGGCGAAGCAGGCGGCAATATTGGCCAGATCGACTTGATCGAACAACACCCAAAAACGCTGGTGCGAGATTTTACCGTGGATGCTTCTAGCACCGAACATGCAGAAGAAATTGTGGCGGCGGTCAAAGCCCTGACCGATATCAAGGTGCTCAGTATCTCCGATCGCACCTTCAATCTGCATCGCGGCGGCAAAATTAGCGTTCAAAGCAAAATGCCCTTGCGCCACCAGAGCGATTTGGCGATGGCCTATACCCCCGGTGTTGGGCGCGTTTGCATGGCCATCGCCGAAGATCCAGACCAGGTCTATAAGCTAACGATTAAAAGCAATACGGTGGCCATTGTGACCGATGGTAGTGCTGTGCTGGGGTTAGGGAATCTCGGTGCCGCCGCCGCGTTGCCCGTGATGGAGGGTAAAGCCATGCTATTTCGCGAGTTTGGTGGCATTGATGCCTTTCCGATTTGCCTTGCTACTCAAGATACCGATGCCATTGTCGAAACCGTAAAAAATATTGCGCCTGTGTTTGGCGGCATCAACCTAGAAGATATTAGTGCTCCTCGCTGCTTTGAAATTGAAGCCCGATTGCAGCGGGAACTGGATATTCCAATTTTTCACGATGACCAGCACGGTACCGCAGTTGTATCGCTAGCGGCACTCTACAACGCGTTGAAGCTGGTGAAAAAGTCGATGGATCAAGTGCAGATTGTGATTAATGGTGCCGGTGCAGCCGGGGTGGCGATCGCCCGGTTATTGCGCAAAGCCGGAGCCGAGCACATCTGTATGTGCGATTCACGCGGTATTTTGAGCCACAGCCGTGCCGACCTGACGGCACAAAAGCAAGAATTTGCAATTGAGCAAAGCGGCACCCTGGCCGACGCGATGCATGGCGCAGATGTGTTTCTGGGCGTCAGCGCTCCTGGCGTCCTCACGCCCGATATGGTAAAAACAATGGCAAAAGATGCCATTGTTTTTGCCATGGCCAACCCCATTCCCGAAATCCAGCCGGAACTGATTTCAACCGATGTGGCGGTCATGGCCACCGGGCGCAGCGATTATCCTAACCAAATTAACAACGTGCTGGCCTTTCCCGGCATCTTTCGCGGCGCACTCGACTGCCGGGCCAAAACCATGACCACCAGCATGTTCCTAGAAGCGGCTGGGGCGATCGCCTCCCTAGTGAGGCCGTCTGATCTCAGTCATGAATACATTGTGCCTTCCGTGTTCGACGATCGCGTTGTCGCCGCCGTTTCTGCTGCCGTCCAGCACGCCGCACGCATCGACGGCGTGGCTGGCCATTAAGATCCCGTAGGGACATGGCAAAGCGGACATGGCGTGCCATGTCCCTACCGCCTATCCCCTCTCACCGCTTTCCTCTGATACACTGCAATATCAATATCAATATCAGTTCTTTTGCGAAGCCACGCCCATGCTGACCAGTGAGTATATCGAAAAGGCTGAAGCGACCCGCGTTCGGGTGCTCAGCGAAGCATTGCCCTACATTCAACAGTTTGCCGGACGCACCGTGGTGGTGAAATATGGCGGCGCGGCGATGAAAGACAGCAATCTGAAGGCAACGGTGATCCGAGATGTTGTGTTTTTAGCCTGCGTGGGGCTGCGCCCCGTCGTCGTTCATGGCGGTGGCCCAGAAATTAACTCGTGGCTAGATAAATTAGGCATTGAGCCACAGTTCAAAAATGGGTTGCGCGTGACCGATGCCGCCACCATGGACGTGGTTGAGATGGTGCTAGTAGGGCGGGTGAATAAGGAATTAGTCTCGCTGGTGAACCAAGCCGGGGGGTTGGCTGTCGGTCTGTGCGGCAAAGATGCCAACTTGATTACCGCTCGACCCCAAGGGCAAGCCGATATTGGCTTTGTCGGCGACGTCCAAAGCACCAATATTAAACTGCTCGATTCCCTGGTCACGGCTGGGTATATTCCAATTGTGTCGAGCGTTGCCGCTGACGAGTCGGGGCAAGCCTACAACATTAATGCCGATACGGTAGCGGGTGAACTTGCGGCGGCGCTGGGCGCTGAGAAGCTGATTTTGATGACCGATACTCCCGGCATTTTGCAGGATTATCACGACCTAGCTACGCTGATCCCCAAGCTCGACATTCAAGAAGCGCGTCGCTTGATTGAATCGGGCGTCGTCTCTGGCGGCATGATCCCCAAGGTCAACTGCTGCGTGCGATCGCTAGCTCAAGGAGTCCGGGCCGCCCACATTATCGACGGTCGATTGCCCCACGCCCTGCTGCTCGAAATCTTTACCGATGCGGGTATTGGCTCCATGATCGTCGCGTCGGAGTATATGCGCTAGGGGGGTAAGTGCTCGTG
>CASBQX010000153.1 GCA_949127925.1 Synechococcales cyanobacterium PMM_0002 | reverse complement strand
CAATTGACCATTCATTTAGTGAAGAGAGACATTGTGGACTCATCAGCAAATGCTTCAATCGATCGCCCGCTGCCTAGGCTAGGCGTGCCCACCATGTTTCGGCTGGGGCTATTCCAGATGGGACTGGGGATTATGTCGCTGCTGACGCTGGGCGTGCTGAACCGGGTGATGATTAAGGAATTGGCCATTCCAGCGACCATTGTGGCGGCAACGATCGCCATGAATCAGTTTGTGGCTCCGGCGCGGATTTGGTTTGGCCAAATGTCAGATTCTAAACCCATTGGCGGCAATCACCGCACTGGCTATGTCTGGATTGGGGCAGCCCTGTTTGCGATCGCCTCCTTCCTCGCAGTGCAGTGCGTGTGGCAGCTCAACGCCAGCATTGAAGCAACGGGCTGGGGGTTTGTCACCTATGCCTGGGTGGCGCTGCTAGCGTTTGTGTTTGCGCTGTATGGGTTGGCCATCAGCGCCAGTTCTACGCCCTTCACGGCGCTGCTGGTGGATGTATCGGATGAAGACAACCGCTCGAAGCTGGTGGGCGTTGTCTGGTCGATGCTGATGGTAGGAATTGTCGTTGGCGCAATTATTACCAGCGTGTTGCTGAAGCAGATTGAATCGGATGCGCCGCTGGAGCTGGTGAAAAGTTCGATTAATCGGATTTTTTGGGTGATGCCAGCGGCGGTGTTTGGGTTGGCGATCGCGGCCACCGTTGGGGTCGAGAAAACCTACTCGCGCTACCGTTCGCGCTCCATCATTGCCGATCGCGAGGACGGAATTACCCTGGGGCGATCGCTCAAAATCCTGACCGCCAGCCGCCAAACGGGGTTATTTTTCAGCTTTTTGATCATGATGACCATGAGCCTGTTCCTGCAAGAATCGGTGCTAGAACCGTTTGGCGGCGAGGTATTTGGCATGACGATTAGTGAATCTACCCGGCTGAATGCGTTCTGGGGCGTCGGCACGCTGATGGGGCTGTCTGCCACCGGGTTTTTAATTGTGCCGCGACTGGGTAAACACAACACGGCAAAACTGGGCTGTTTACTGGTCGCCGCTAGTTTTGCCCTAATTATTTTGACGGGCTTCACCGCCAACCCCAAATTGCTCAACCTGGTAATGATTTTATTTGGGCTAGCGTCCGGCATTGTCACCACCGGAGCCATCAGCCTCATGCTAGACCTCACCGCCGCCGAAACCGCTGGCACCTTCGTGGGAGCCTGGGGACTGGCTCAAGCCATGGCTCGCGCCATTGCTGCCGTTTTAGGTGGAGCCGCCCTCGACTTGGGTCGCGTCATCTTCGGCTCCCCCATCTGGGCCTACAGTTTCGTCTTCGCCCTGCCCATCGTCGGCATGATGATCGCCGTCCGCCTGCTTGACCGCGTGGATGTGCAAGAATTTCAGCTCAAGGCCAAAGAGGCGATCGCCCGTGTCCTGCAAGCCGAATTGGATTGAGGCTTCATCTTCCCTCACAATCTATCCTTCATCCCTCATCCCTCATCCCTCATCCTTCATCCCTCATCCCTCATCCTCCCCCCTATGGACTGGCCTACAATTCTCGCCTTTGCCCAAACCACCACCCAGCGCGTCGGCCTCCAGCTGCTCAAGGATTTTGGCCAGGTGCAGGCCGATGAAAAAGCCGACGGTAGCCTGGTGACACGAGCCGATCGCTGGGCAGATGAAGAGCTAAGCGGGGCGATCGCCGTCACCTTTCCAGATCACGGGGTGCTGAGCGAAGAAGCGGAGCATATCTTTCCGGGTAGCGAGTGGTGCTGGGTGATCGACCCGCTCGATGGCACCACCAACTTTGCGCGGGGACTGCCGATTTGGGGCATTTCCCTAGGCTTGCTCTATCGGGGTACGCCTGTGTTTGGCTACGTGCATCTGCCGCCGCTAGGGCAATCGTTTCACGGCTGGTGGTATGGCGACTCTGGATTGACGGGGCCAACTGGAGCCTTCCGCAACGGCCAGCCGATTCACACTAGCCCCGATGCGCCCAGCCCCAACCACTTTTTTAATCTGTGCGCCCGCAGCGTCGCCGTGCTAAAAAACCCGTTTCCCGGCAAAATTCGGATGCTCGGCGTCGCCACCTACAACCTGCTGACGGTCGCCGCCGGAGCCACCTTGGGCGGCGTGGAAGCCACACCCAAGATTTGGGATATCGCCGCCGTTTGGGCGATTACTCAGGCAGCAGGCGCGACCTGGAAACCGCTGGAACCCAACCCGATTTTTCCATTGATAGCAGGAGAAAACTATGGCGATCGCCCCTACCCCACGCTGGTTGTCAGCCGCGCCGAGTTGATTGCCACATTTCTACCGTTGGTAGAATTCCTAGGACAAAAATAGGTAGAGACGCGATTAATCGCGTCTCCCGCAATTTGGGTAGAGACGCGATTAATCGCGTCTCTACGATTGATTGCCACATTTCTGCCATTGGTTGAATTCCTAGGACAGAAATAGACGCGATTAATCGCGTCTCTACGGGTGCCAATATTTGTAGGCGGCGTAGGCCATGGTGACTGCGCCTGTAATAATCGCCGCTTCATCCACCTGAAACTGGGGGTGATGCAGCGGAAAGTTGGGCTTGTCTGCTGATGCCACACCTAGCCGAAACATGGTGCCGGGGGCATGATCCAAATACAGGGCAAAGTCTTCGGCACCGAGGGAGGGTTCTAGCAAAATTTGGACGCGATCGCTGCCCCAGGCTTCAGAGGCCGCCGATTCTACAATTTGCGTTAGCGTTGGGTCGTTTTGCACCGACGGCACCCCCCGCCGATAGTTCAGCTCATACTTTGCGCCATAGGTCTGACAGATGCTAGAGACGATTTGTTCAATCCACTCTGGCAATGCGGCGCTGGTTTCAGGATGCAGCGATCGCACTGTCCCCAGCATCCGCACCTGATCGGCAATAATATTGGGAGCGCGGCCACCTTGAATTTGCCCAATGGTCAGCACCACCGGACGCAGCGGATTTTGGGTGCGGCTGATCGCCTGTTGCAACGTGGTGATAATCTGCGACGCAATCCAAATCGCATCGATCGCCTCGTGAGGGCGCGCTCCATGCCCCGACTCGCCAATCACAATTAGCTCCAGGTCATCTGCCGCTGCGGTCAAGGCTCCATAGCGAATCCCCACCGACCCCGCCGCAATCGTGGGGAAGGCATGGACGCTGAAAATAGACGTGACGCCTGCCATCACCCCATCTCGCACCATCCAGCTTGCCCCCTGCGCTGTTTCCTCCGCTGGCTGAAACAAAAACCGCACCGTACCAGGCAGCGGCACCCCGAGCTGCGCCAGAATCATCGCCGCGCCCAGCCCCACCGTCGTATGCACATCGTGCCCACAGGCGTGCATGATGCCCTGATTGCGGGAGGCAAATTCTAGCCCGGTGCGCTCATGAATCGGCAAGGCATCCATATCAGCGCGAATGGCTAACATGCGGGAGTCTGCTCCAGTACCGTGCATCTCCGCGACGACGCCCGTCTTGCCCACCAGCTCTTGCACCTGCAACCCACAAGACGACATCACCCCCGCCACGTAGGCAGCAGTCTGATATTCCTGTCCACTCAGCTCGGGATGGCTATGAATATGTCGCCGAATTTCGATCAGGCGCGGGGCAAGCTTCGCCGCAAGGTCTTTAATATGACTCAGCATCAACGAATAGTAATCTCTTTATTCTCTATGATAAAGAGTTGTTAAGAAGAATACACGTAGGCTAGGAGATGGGGAATTTAAACTCTGGAAGATGACAGGCGAACTCTACCCTTCAACCCCCAGATCTAGAGTGATAGTTCAAACGAACTCTATGCCAAATCCTATACTCTAGTGTAATCATTGATCAAAAGCCTGAATCGGTGGGAGTGCCCTCGGTTTAGTCGTTGCCTGGGGGATTGAAAGCATGACCTATGTTTTGTCTGCTGCAAAATTGCAGAGCTATTATCGCTGTCCGATGGCTTACTACTTTCGCTATGAGCGCAAAGTCCCAGGCGTGGCATTTTTTAGCTCGGCGGCATTAGGAACCGCTCTGCACCAGGCTTTAGCAGATATTTATCAAGACTGGCACTATCAAGATCCAATCCCTCGGATGGATTGGCTGGAATATTGTTGGGGGCAACACATCAGCGGCTTAACCGCGACCCAAATTGCTGAAGGGCGGCGAATTTTACAGCTGTATTACGACACGTTTATTGTTTCTCAAAGCGCCATTCGCAAACCGCTGGCCGTGGAGGGTAGAATTCATGGTTCCTTGCGGGTAGACGATCTCGAATTCACGCTGTCGGGTCGATATGATCGGCTGGACTGGGTAGATGATGGGCTGGAGCTAATTGACTACAAGTCGGGCAAGGAGCCAGAGTCGTTTCTGACTGATGAAGTTGATTTGCAGATTGGGCTGTATTATTTGGCGCTAGAGCAAAAATATCAACGCGAGCTAAAGAAGCTGACCCTGCTGTATCTGCGCACGGGCGAAACCGTTAGCTTTGAGGTCGGTCCCAATCACCGCCGCAGTGTGGAAGATATAATTGGCGAACTGGCCACCCAGCTACGCAACGATCGCCAGTGGACACCGTTTCCTGGGGATCAGTGCGATCGCTGTGCCTATGCCCGCTATTGCCCTGCTGCCCGCGCCGAACCCGAACCCCTGCCCGACGAGGCGCAGCCAGAAGCTGGGTTGCAGCTTGTGTTAAGCATTTAACGGCAGAGCATTACCTGGGACACTTGATTTTTTGGGCGCGAAAAACCAAGGTTTAAACAGAACTTAGGATTATGGATTTAATCAGATTAGGAATTTGATTGCTGGTAGGGGCGAACGGCCGTTCGCCCTTACAGAAGAAGGGCGGAGTTATTTAATTTTCATTCCTTAAGCCATCCCGTCCCATGTGTGGTCGTTTCACCCTCACCCAGACAGCCGCCCAAATTGCCAGCGCCTTTGATCTGGCTACCGCACCGTCTGTCGTGCCGCGATATAACATTGCGCCAACCCAGCCTGCGCCTGCTGTCACCGTGAACAGTGAGACGGGCGATCGCACCTTTCGGCTATTTTACTGGGGCTTAATTCCGTCTTGGGCGAAAGACATCAAAATGGGAGCGCGGCTAATCAATGCGCGCTCAGAAACAGTCGCGGAGAAGCCGTCGTTTCGGACTGCCTTTAAGCGGCGGCGCTGTTTGATTGTGGCGGATGGGTTCTATGAATGGCAGCGAGACGCGAAAGGCAAGCAGCCCCATTACTTTTACCTGGGCGATGCTGAGGTGCCCGAGGGGCGATCGCCATTTGGGCTGGCCGGGTTGTGGGAACATTGGGAAAGTTCAGAGGGTGACACCATCGACTCCTGCACAATTTTGACCACCGCAGCTAACGACCTGCTCCGCCCGATCCACGATCGGATGCCTGTGATTTT